>NZ_JABXGB010000064.1:0-7159 GCF_022627935.1 Ochrobactrum sp. C6C9
AATGTCCGCATTGATGTCGGCGCACGGATGCGAAGCATGTGGAAGTGATGTTCCGCGTTCCATACGCGCGCGAATGGCAAACATGCTGTCAAGAAGCCCTTCCAGCCATTGCAAACGCCTAGGTTGAGGAGTGGCGGACATAACAACTGCGCAGCTTAGATCGTATAACAACAACACGGCAGAGATCGCCAGGATGACGCCAACGACCCTTTTCCTGATGGTGAGACAACCATTGAGAATGGTTTTCTTCTGGCAACGTCCGGTATGATGTGACTCTTTGCTTTGCAGGCGTGACTCCGCTTGACTCTTCGGAAGGCCGGGTGTTTTTGCCGGAAGTGCTTTATCGCTACAGAAATGCCGACAGGATAGCCTCACGCCATTACAATAAAGTCTCTTTCGCCCGCAGCGACAGCCAAGCGGCATGGCTTTTGCTTTAAGCAGACGGGAGACACTTTACGGGAATAAGACAATGTCCAACTCAACCACCATCCATAACGACGGAAATACACTGTTTCCGATCGTTCTTTCCATCGTTGCCGCTGCGGCAACGGGCGTTCTCTGGGCTTATGCCAATCCGATCCAGCTGGTTCCGGGTGTGATCCAGTGGCGCATTTTTGCTTTCCTGCCGCCGCTAGTCGGTATTCTGCTGGGCCGCAAGAGCGGTTTCATCTGCGGCTATCTCGGCACAATCATTTGGTCGCTACTCGCTGGCACCTTTATTCCTGCGCATTCGCTACTCATCGACGGCATCATGGTTGGCCTAACCGGCCTGATCCCCGGCATACTGTTCGATCCGAAGACCACGACTTTCAATCGCGCAACGCTGATTAAAATTGCAGCGACCTGCCTTATTGTTGGCCTCTTGATGGTTGCCGCCGTTTCGGCAAGCCTTGCCTATCTTGGCATTTTCCCGTTCTGGTGGGCCGTCATGTATCTCGGTCTTTCCGATATCGTTCCGATGCTGATCGGCACCCCGCTGCTGGTCGTTCCGGCTCTGAAGATTCTCAAGGGCGCGCATCCGTCCGGTTTCACACGTTTCTAAGAACGGGCCCGGAAAAGTGCTCCAACTGCAGAATGTTAAAGTCGGCTTTGGCGATTCCGTGTTGGCAATCGCCGAGGCCAGCCTCGATATCCGTGACGGCGAACGCCTTCTGGTCTGCGGCGCGGGCGGCAGTGGCAAGACCACGCTGCTCAACGCTGCATCCGGCATTGTGCCGCGTCTGATTACCCCGCAGGTTTTTGGCGGCGATGTGACGCTGAACGGCAAGCCCATCTCTTCCATATCGAAGGATGAGCTGTTCAGCACGGTCGGTGTGGTTTCGCAGAATGTGGAAGACCAGCTCTGGGATCTCAGCGTCGAAGACCTGATTGCCTTTCCGCTGGAAAATCGCGGCCTTGCCAAAGACGACGTCCGCACGCGAATTGACGATCTCCTCAACGAGCTTGATCTGAACGCCCTGCGCGGCCGTCGCGTGCTCACCCTTTCGGGCGGCGAGCGGCGGATGGTGGCCATGGCCGCCGCACTGGCTGCCGAGCCGAAGCTCCTGATCCTCGACGAACCAACCACGGGACTTGATCCGGCGGCGCGTCAGCGCCTCTTGCGGGTTCTCAAAAAGCTCGGGGCGGAAATTCCGGCCCTGCTGATTGCCGAACAGGATCCTGCCTCCTTGCAGGCCGTCATCACTGATGTCGGCCTGGTGAAGGAAGGCAAGCTTGCGCCTGTCGTGCCGCTTGCTTCCATCATCAATGATGCGGGAGCCTGGGAAGATGCGGGTGTTCTGCCGCCTGTGGCGGTGCGCAAGCGCCTTGCCGGTGGCAAAGCCGATGGTCAGGTGCTCGTTTCCGTGTCGGGCGTCAAGACGCAGCTTCAGCGCCGTGATGGCCAGCCGGTTCTTGAAAACGTGAATTTCCAGATACGGGCGGGCGAGGTCGTCGGTCTGATTGGCAAGAACGGTGCGGGCAAGACCACGCTGTTCCAGTCCATTCTGGGCCTTCAGAAAATTGCGGCCGGTTCTATCACCATTGGCGGCGAGAATGCCGACAAGTGGACGGCGGCCAAGCGTGCCCGTTCGGTTGCCTATCTGCCGCAGAACATGCGCCGGATTCTGTTCAACATGACGGTGCCGGAAGAGGTGGTCTTCGCGATCACAGCGGCAACCGGCGCGCCGAGGGATGATGCCATCACCGCCCGCGCAACGGCATGCCTGTACAAATATGGTCTGGGCGGCCACGAGGAAACCAACCCGTTCGCGCTTTCCTCGCGGCAGCAGGCCTTGCTTGGTCTCGCCTGTGCGGAAGCGGCGGGCGCTTCGGTTGCCATTCTCGATGAGCCGCTTCTGGCACGCGATCTCAACGGTCGCCGTATGCTGGAACTGTTCCTCGAAACCGCACTCAGCGAAAACCGTGCCGTGATGCTGATCTCGCACGATCTGGAACTGGTGGACGATGTGTCGTCCCGTGTCATGATCCTCGATAACGGCCATGTCACTTTCGATGGCGATGTTGATGCATCCTGGGCTTCCGATGCCTATGGCGCACTGGGCTGGCCCAAACCGCGTGTCGTCGAGACGGGAGAAGCCGCATGAAAATCTTCTACGATTTGAACTTCTTCGTGAAGCTCGTCGCGGCTTTTCTGGTCATGCTTGCAGCATGGCTGGTGCCTGGCTGGCATTATGGCGTGCCGCTGGCACTGGTGACGGTCGGGTTTCTGGTGCTGGTCAAGGTGCCGGGCCTGCGCGGCTATCTCAAGGGTGCGATACTGTTGACGCTGCTCGTCATGGCGAGCTGGATTCTCAATCTCGTGCTGCAAGGTATGGACTTCGTGGACACGCTCCCGATTGCCGCCGGTATGGCGGCGCGACTGGTGACGACCACGGCTGCCTTCTATTTTGTAATGGAAACCAGCACGCCGGGTTCCATTCTGGCAGCGGCAAGCGCTGCGCGTCTGCCGCCTATGGTAACGCTAGTGCTGTCGCTGACCTTTGGCATCATCCCAATGCTGCGCGAGGATTTCGAACGTATCGCGGATGCGCAGCGCGCCCGCGGCATGGAAATCGATGACGTCTCCTTCCCGATGCGCCTGCGTTTTGCGTTGGCGCGCGGTGTTCCGCTTCTGGTGCAGGCAATCCGCATGGCACATGCCATTTCGCTTTCGCTGGCCATTTATGGCTTCGACACCAAGCGTAAGCGCACCACATGGCGCAACGTTGGCCTGCTGATTGAATCACGGCTCAATACCAAGGACATAAAACGATGACTGAAGACAGCACGAAACTTTCCGGCAATGGACAGGTCTGGACCGTCGATGTGGCAGGCCGCAAGGTCGATCTGCCGATTGTGTCGATCAATCCGAACTTCGCCATTTCCCTGATGATGGTCATTGATCTCGGTGTTCGCTTCGGAGAACATGTGGGCAAAGCGCTGGCCGAAAAGCTGGCGCCGCTGAGGCCCGATGTGATCGTCGGTGCTGCAACGCTCGGCATTCCGGTAGCGATTGAAGTGTCGCGCGCGCTTGGTCTTGACGATTATGTCGTGTTGCAGAAGTCGCCGAAAATCCATCTCGGCGATGCTCTGGTGCAGACGATTTCCTCCATCACCTCCAAGGGCGAGCAGCGTTTGCTTCTCGATCGTCAGGCCATCCCGCTTCTCGAGGGAAAACGCGTGGTCGTGGTGGACGACGTCGTGGCATCGGGTTCAAGTCTCAAGGGATCAGTCGAGTTGGTGCGCAAGGCAGGTGGCGAGGTCGTCGGCATCGGCGTCATCCTCACCGAAGCCAAGGACTGGCAGGCCACACTGGGCGAAGATGTGAAGCTACTTCATAGCCTCGCGCATATTCCGCAGTTCGACAATCAGAATGGCGAGTGGAAGCCGATTCTTGATAGCTTTCTGTGAAGACCAACGGAGCCTCGTAACCATTAATTTTAGGACAGTCCCAGCCGGCGACTGTCCTTTGCGGCCTTTGAACTTGGGGGTTCTAGAGCACGTCCGTTGAACGCGGAATCGCGATAAGGATTCACTTGTTGGCCGAACTCTGCTTCTATTGCCCCATTGATGGTTTAGTCGGTGGCAAAATGACCCGAGCTTTCAGCGACGATCTTCGTAGCCGGGTTTTGACTGTGTCATGGGATGGCACGTCAAAGCGCTCAGCCGCAGCCCGATTTTGGGGTTGGCGGCTCAACAGCTATCGCCTGGATTGCGAGTACTCGGGCTGGTCGGTTGACGCCTGCGAAACAGGGGCGTCGCGGTGGCTCGCGCCTCGATGCCCACGAGGGCTCCAAAGTCGGTATGATTGAAGAGGCAAAGGACATTGCCCTCAACGAGATGGTCCTGCGATTGCGTGAGGAGAGAGCCGTTTCCATTGGCTGCGGCGCGCTCGATGTCTGGCTTCGAAGGCGCGCTTGGACATTCAAAAAAAGACCGCACCTGCATTGGAGCAGGAGCGCCCCGACCTTTTGAAGCGTCGCCGCGACTGGTTCGCCAGACAACTCGATATCGATCCGGCGCGCCTCGTCTTCATTGATGAAACGGGTCTGAGCACAGATGTCGCGACTTCGCTGACGGGACGGCGAGAGGAATGCCCGCTCTGGTGCGGGGGGCGGTGCAGCCAGAGGCGCAGTCGGGGGTGTCGCCGGTGGTCTCACCGGGGCCCTTACGAAAAGCGGCGTATCGGGAGAAGGCGCAATTTTGTCCGGTGCCAATCCGGTGGATATCAACGCCCGACGCAAACTCTAGGTCCAGAAAGGCTGACAACGGTTCGACGCGAACCCCGATCCCTATACCGAAGAGGAAATCGAGCGGGAAGGTGCACCAAGTTTGCGCGACGCTGCGCATCCCAAAGGGATTGCTCACCATATATAAGAATGGAACACTGTGCCTTTCAGTATCGAGCCTCAATCGGGCTGACAGCGTCGATGTCCGCTTCAGATTTGGTACCGACACTTGTCGAATAGGAGCTAGATTTCAAGATTATGGACCTCGGCTCTGCTGGATTAAGGCACTTATCCATTCGGCATAATGCACATCCGAAACAGCTGGAAAGGAGATTGTGAAATGCCCAAATTCATCACTATCGGCTATGGCGACCGGGCCGGATATGATCAGACGCCACAAACCGTCCGCGATGCCGCTCACGCAGGATGCAAAGCTGCTTTCTGAAGGCGCATTGATAGGCATTGCCGGATCACCTGTGCAGGTACGCAATCCCGTTGGCACTGGCGTGCAAACACAGGAAGGTTCATTTATGTCCTCCGCGCTGCCAATCGCCGGATTTGCCGTAATTGAAGCCACCGATCTGGAGGACGCCGTCAAAAAGGTCTCTGGAGTTCCCTGTGCGGTTGCGCATGGCGTCGTCGAGGTTTGGCCATTGGAGTAGACAAGACTGTTGCCAAACGGCGAATTGCTATCGGTTATATAGCGCGGGCACAGCGAAGTTGGATTTGAACCGTTTTGCCCGCAATCAGTGCCGGGTCCGCTGCGAGAATAAAAGTGTTCATTCCTTCTTGCCGAAGTGAGACAATCGCCTCCTGTAGCACCTCCCTAACGCCCGTATTCTTGGCACTGCTGTTGTAAGTGGCCAAAGCTGCCATGCATCCGCATGCTCCGATCGGCTGACGCAGCCGAATGGTGGTACTCACTGACACAATGTTCGCGTCGGTTTGAATTTCGCCGACGTCAAGGTCACACAGCCAGACAGATCGTTTTTAACGACAACATCGTCTGCTTCTGCTGACAATGCAGGCGCACAGAAGACTGAAACCGCCAGTACACCTGGAATCAAACGGATCATGTGAGCTTTCCCTCCGATATAGACCGCCATTCAATAATATAGCTTGTCGTAGCCAATAGTCGGACGAGCAGTGATCAGTTATCCTTCACTTCGCGCTGCCTCAATCGTCTAGCTATTGCGAGCAAAAATATCTTCTCCGCGCGCAACTTAGCCATCAACTCGCGCTTCAGTTTAACGTTCTCGATTTCGAGTGATAATAATTCAGCTTGGATATCGGCCTCTGCGACCAACTGATCCTTGAAACTTTGCTTTCGCGGAACCACCTTCCGCACGCCAGAGCGAATGGATGGCTTCTTTGCTCTCACAACAACGGCTTCCGTCAGTTCGGGCATGCGAGGCGCTACCGTTTCACCTGGCGACGCTTCCAGTTGAGAGACCTCAGCGTCGGAAGACGTCGTTACAAGCGGGCTTTCTGCAATATTGACAAAGACGGGCTCCGCTACCGGCACAGGTTTCACCGCTTTGATTTCAACCTTGCTTGCAGCCTGCTCAGGCAGATCGGGCGTTAACTTCACCTCCGGCATCGGCTGTGGCGCATCAGCTTCCACTTCACGGGCAATCGACTTCAGATCGAGACTCCCCCATAATGAGGTCCCAGTCTTACGTGCACGCTTGTTCTTATATTCAACGACAACATTGCGGATTGGATTTTTCATCCGTGAATAACTTCCTGAGAAAATGTAAAGCTGGAGTGCCAAAGGGCCTGTGCCAATATCTATAGACTTTGCTCCCGATTTTCAATCTTCGATATAGCGTTTGGCTCTATGAGTAAGTGCTTGAATACCACTTTCTATCTGCTCTTTAGTCAGCAGTAAAAGGCCTTATTTTTACATAAAGTATTGATCTCTATTCTCAGTGACCAAATGCTTTACCGCGCCTCAACCCTGGAGAAAACGACCGTGGCTGATGAAACAATTCTCAATGCAAATCCCGCTGCTACCGAAACCAAAGCTGCCGAGCCTGTTGGCGCGACAAAGCAGAACCCAAGTCAGCGAAGGCCGTAGCAACCACGACTGCTAAGGCACCTAAAGGCCATGCAAAGGCGGCGTCTGGAGCGTCAGCGCGAGCAACGCGCAAGGTCAAGAAATACACGCCCACGCAGCGTGCTTCCATTCTTGCTTTCGTGGAAAAGGCGACAAAAAGCGGCAAGACCACTTTGAAAGCTGCATTACAGCAGGCGGGGGTGAGCGAGCAGACCTATTACAACTGGAGGAATGCTGCTGGCAAAACCGCTGCGCCAGTTGCCGCGAATATCTCTTCGGGCGATGATCTGAAGGCTCTGGTCGCACTGGAAGCGGTGACGTTGCCCCGTTGAAATAATCCATTTTGAAGTAAGCTCTGGCCCATTGAGAGGACCAGAGAATGAAGCGCAAC
>NZ_JABXGB010000065.1:0-7092 GCF_022627935.1 Ochrobactrum sp. C6C9
GATGATCCACGTCGCCATGGGGAGCCTGTTGTTGCGCCGTATCAGCCATTAAAGCAAATTCTCAAACGGACTCTTACAACCGTTTTGACAGTACAACCTGAAGGTCGTTCAGCGTATGCCACGTTTTCACAACTGGCCGACTATTTCATTCCGGGTGATTTGACCTCTTCAGAACGCGTAACGGTACAGCCATCGTTGCTGGAAAACACGATGACTGGTTTTTCAACAAGCGGTAAACTGAAACCACGTCTTAAGTGACGTAGAAAATATGGCCGTCAGGCGGGTCGGTTTCTCCTCCCCGCCTGTCTACGCCGTCCTGCCCTTATTTACTCTCCCGATAAGCTTCCGCTCTGTTCTTGCAGGTCAGCCTCAATGCTTGCCTTCCCGAAACCGGACCATTTTTCCAAGACGGTAGAAGCGACTGAATGTGCGTGCATATTTTCTTTCGGGGTCAATGTACCAGAGTTCGGAGGTAATGCCATTTGGCACGATACGTCCCAGACGCGGATGAGCAACAAATGTGCCCACAAGGCATGTTGTGTCGCGGCGATCAAAATCCCAGTTGTCGATCAATGGAGCGTCCGCCAATTCGGTTTGTTGTGGGTCTTCTCCGTTCATCAGGCGCTCGAGATCACGAACAAGGGTTTTGAGGGTCTCGATCTCTGTTGCCAGTCTTTGCCGGTTGAATATGCCATCGTGTGCAACGATTGCCATGAGAAATTCCTTTCATTGGGTGTGAGGGGGTATGCGGGATCCTCCGCGCCCGAGCTGACGAGCGCGTTTCTGGAATGAATTCGGATTGTTGGTTGGGCTGGACGTCAATCTGGAACGGCTGTTCAGGTCGGTCCGGGTGCGTTCGTCTCCTGAGAGCTGTTATCCGCTGCGCTCACCGAAACATGACTGCCCTGCTGATCCTGTCGCCGGATAGCATCGTCAAGAATGGCTGTGACGGCGTCGCCTTCCAGAACGCCATGTTCGAGCAGTGTTTTGGAAAGTGTCCTGTGCGCTACCGCGTAACGGACAAGTCCGTGACGGGCAATGTCATAGGCTCTTTGCATCCGCGCATTGACACGGTTGGTTACCGGATGGTTTGCATGGACCAGTTCTCCTCGTGTCAGACCGTCGCAAAACAGCAATGGCCGTTTTCTGGAAAAGCCGAGCGTTGTTTCCATTGCCAGCGCCAGATCGGTGGCATTCGCCAGATCGCTGCCCGGCTGCATCCCGGAGCCGACAGAAACAGCCCCAAGAACAAGCTCTTCCGCCGCCCTTCCCGCCAGCATCACAGCAAGATTGTCTTCGCAATCCTTTTCCAGCGGAATTAACTTGCGCCGCTCCGTTGCAAAACCAAACCCCACTTGTTCTTCAATGCTGAGCGTCAGTGGATGACCGACTTGCAATATATGTCGAATGAAGGCATGGCCCGCCTCGTGCACCGCCATGCGCCAGCGTTCCTCCGGCAGGATTGGCCTGCGATTGCCGACAATGCCCTTATCAATATCCTTCCAGGTAAGCTGACGCTTCTCTCGGCGTGCCTGCTGGCGAGCCTGACGGACAATCCGCTCGATATCGGCCCCGGTCATGCCCTGTGCCTTCAGCGCCAGTGGACGTAGGTCGCGCGTCGTTCTGATCAGTTCAGTCGGTTTGCTACCCGTCATCGCTATTGCTCCGCCTGTGGTGTTTGCAGCACAGCATCGAGATCAGCGCCCAGATGATGCGCGAGAATGCCGATCAATGCATCCGTGTCAGGCTTCGGGATTCGGATATGGGTTTCCAGCCGCCCTGAGCGTACCAATGCCTCATCAATATCGTCAGGCCGGTTGGTGGCACCCACGATGATGATGCCTTCCTGTTTGACCACACCATCCATCAATTCCAGGAACTGATTGACGACAGCATTCCAGTAATCCGCGTAGTCGCGCGACGGATCCTGACGTCGCCCGATACTGTCGATCTCGTCAACAAACAGGATGACAGGGGCATGAGACGCCGCTTCTTCAAAAGCAGTCTTCATGCGCAGCAACACATCACCAAGATGCCCCATCCGCAGCCATGTCGCGATAGAAGTCGCGAGGACAGGAATGCGCAGGCTGTTACAAAGCGCCCGTGCAAAAGTGGTTTTGCCGGTACCGGGCGGTCCGGACAGAAGTAGCCGTGTACTCATGTCAGACCAGGCGAGCGATGCTGTGTTCCATAAAGCAAGGTCGTCCTTGAGCGCCAACGCCCAATCAACCGCCTCGCTATAGCCAGACAAGGTCTCCACGCGTAGAGTTGGCGTTCGACGAATGACGCTCTCTGCGGAACCGCCGTCACTGATGCCTTCCTCGAGCGGTTCTGGTTCAATCAGTCGGCTGTCAGAAACAATCTTTTTGCCATGACGACCACGTTCTTCAGTCAAGAAGGATTTCTTGTCATCGGCCTTGTCATTCTTTTTATCTGCCTCTTTCTGCTTCTGTTTCTGCTCCTGCACCGGACGTGCCTGCTTTCTCCCCTCCAGTTCCCATTGGGCCAGCAGATAGGCAAAAGTTTCCTGCCGTGTATTTGCCTCCCTGAACGAATGTCTCAGCTCTCGTAATGAATTGAGTGTGAAATCATCTGGAAAGACGGTGTCAGCATCATGCGTCGTCACCGTACCGAGCAGCCTGTTGAGAAGAGCACCGTCAAGCAGACCCGTGTCGAGGACAATATCTGCTACCACCTTCAGCCCGACCGGGATCTCGTATTGCATATCAATGATACCGAGAAGCCATTCACCGCGTGAAAGTGCATCCCCAATGCTGTCTTCGTCGATCAGCGCCAGTTTCTCGAACGCGTCAGCATCGACAGTATTGATGATCAGGTCTGGCTGACGGATGCGGCTCCTTGTACGCTTTAACTGTCGGACGGTTGTCGTTCCCCAGTGATCGAGAGGTCGCACCACAACATGCCCGCAATGAAGCCGTTGTTCTCTCAACATCCGTAACAGGATATCTTCGAAGCCTTCGATATCTGTTCGCACGATGACAAGCCCAGGCCGTCCACGCGAAAGCTCGAGAAGTGATTTCGATCTGGAATTACCCTCTTCCATAGCCCGTGCGAGCAGATGGCACACCGCGACATCACCAATGTCCGGCTCGGCACGGAAACAACGCAAGAGTTTCAAAAGATATGGTCGCTCGACCGGATGATGATCTATGTCAGGCAAGGATTTTGGAAACGGCAGCGAGAGAGCGAACTGGCGTTTTACGCCGGAAGCGTCCAGATCAAAGCCGGCACCGAGATGAGCGTTCAATGCACGCAGATCACGAACTGGATGACCGGTCAGAGGGAGTACTGGTCGGTTTTCGTCGCCGGGGTCAGAAGTCGGTTCCGGCATATCGAAGCGCATCGCGAAAAATCCGTCATTGTCGACCTCAGTGTGAGACAGAAGATCGAGTTCGCAGAACACCTGGCGCAAATCGCGATAGGCAGCATGTTTCAGACGGGCAAGCAGATGCAGCCCAAGCCGGCTCACGCCGGGTCGCTGTTTGGCCATGGAGGCACTCCAGGATTATTGATTATGAATAGCTACGACGCTCAACGCTCGAATTGTTGCGGATTGTCTATCGCCATCAGGCGTGAGTATACGAAGAGCCGCTTTATTCGGACATTCATTAGCTTCCAAAGCGCTGCGTTGTAGAGCATCATCAATCAAGCGGCGCTGCGTTTCTTCATCTGACGCAAAGCTTTCACCAATTTTATTCCGCAACCGCTCACGAAGCAGAGACCGCATCTGTAAAATCTTCTCTGCTGTACCAACTTGACCGGTCAACGCATCAATGTCGCCAAGTGACCACACATTGTCATCGGGTCGGCTCTCATGCAAAAATGGATCAATCAGCGCACATTCCAGTTCCTGGATGTCAACGTCAAAATATTGTCGTGCAAAGCGCGGCAAAGCCGTCGCGAAGGTAGTAATCTCGCTTTTCCATTGCCCAATGATGCCTTTGTCATAGCTCGCACCGGCAACCAGATGGAACCAGCGGATGCGGCGCGCATCAGGATCATGAACAAGCAAATCGCAGGCATAAGACACGCTTTCCACGTTGTTCTTTTGCGAAACATTCACGTTCGTACGCTGAGCACGTGCACGAACAAGCTGCTCAAGATCGTCCCGGCTCAGATGCGTGTGATCTTCGTCTTTTAAAAGATCCTGTTTTGACAGACATGCCTCTTCGAGCAGATCGGCGATCTTCTCAAGCTCATAGCAAACCGCCAACCGCAACACGTCATCGCGATGATGCATGACCATCGCTGAACGATCTTCAGCTCTGTCAACGGCGTTATAATATTGAATAAGCTCCATCGCCGCTTCTATACGACGAGCGCAATTGCGAACAGGAACCGGAGTTTTAAACAGAACTAATTTGCCAACGGGGATTTTAGCGTACATGATTTCTCCTTCCCGACCGCCGTGGCGGCCGAAGCTAACGAAATAGAACAATACGTGAAGATCGATTGCACCCGCGCTATCGCGAACGTTCTCTGATTTATATACAAGCAGCTCCACGCCGCTACGCGACAACGCACAAGAAAGCCGCTTGAATACTTAAGCAAACCTAAATCGATGTCTAAACGCCGACCATCTATTATAATTCATTACAAATCACCTCTCCATACTACGCTATGCCGTACTTTACTATGCTGCAGTCACAGAAACATTTATTGTGATTCGCAGTATACGTCAACATATATAGAAATTGAGCGAATCGTATACTATTGCGTAATAATATTTATTTATTAATATCGCCTAATTATCTAGATAATTATTATTCTTTATTTAATTTGCTTTTATTTCTTTATTTATTCGTATTATCCATTTAATTACGTTTTTAAAATAAATCCACTCTGCTAATTAATTGAAATGTAATTCAGCAGATAATTTCTATTCAATAGTTAGAACGTTATTTCTGTTGTAAATAGCGGATTATCGGGCAGGATTTTTCAGAGTTTTGAGAATAAATCCACTCCTTTTGAGATCGATTATCGTGAGCGCTTCGTTGTAAAAATCCCTCGACACCCGTTTCATGTGCAAACGGCGTTTCATGAAGTAACGGGGGGACGACAAACGACAAGCACAAACTGGGTTTGTAGAATCGCCTGGTCGGAACCAACGCAAAATGGCTTTGAACGCTATGTTCAATGTCCGGTGCCATCACGAGCCCTGCCGGACGTCAGATGTACCTTGCGACGGAAACCCCAATTCGTTTTGGTATATTTGGCGATCAGGTCATCAAGGACATCCATAGAAGCCTCTTCATCGAACCCCTGATCTTTCAAGGCTTCCAGCACGCGATTGATGAGCTGATCAAGGGAGCGGGGGTCATCAGCTTCTGATGCAAGCAAAACCATGAAATGCAACACGATCCGCGCGATGTCGTCACGCGTCGGCTTGCGATCCGCCTTTAAACGATCGCGATAATCCTTCTGTCGTTCGCGCTGCTTGCGCAAACGTTCCGACTGCTGCCTGCTCGACGCCATCACTTCTCCAGATTTTGTGCCCACAATCAAATCATGTGCTCGAAAACCGTCGGCGCATAGCATTTTTTTCACCACCCCCGCGCCTGCCCGCAAACGGCGTTTACCGCTGAATCGGAAATCTCCGCTTCAGCAACCTTTACCCGGAACTCTGTAACGAAAATCTCGAGTTGAGAATCCAGTTACTGCAAATCGGAAAAAATCTACGTGACTTGCCCACAATCTGGATTGATGTGTCTCCACGTCATTTTGCCAGCCCCACAATTCCAGATGTAGTACCGGAAAATCATTGCAATCTGTATCGCTTGCAGAGCTGGCCACCGCAAACGCCGTTTGCATCACCACCATCAATTTGAACTCCAGATTTTTCTGGGACACAGGTGGTTGTTTCTGCAGCCATTCTTCAGCCACGGTATGCAATGACACTCTTCACGACAGATGCGACAACAAAAACTCGCTTACGATTCTTCAGGCCACAGGCCCAGATCAAAGCAGGTTGCGACCCTTGAACATTACCATGCGGAAATCGCGGGCCTCGACAGAAGAACAACCGGACAAGTAGCCGGGCCTGGAATCCCTCCGACTACGGCATCGGAACTAATCGCCAAAGGCGTTCGGTAAAGAGGGCAGTGTCTGCTGCGCTACGAATGGCTGGGCACGCAATCACATCGCCGTTCATAAAAACATGGTGTAGCCACTATCCCACCCCGTATCGCAGTTTGTTTGAATCAGGGGCTTGCCTACCCTTTCTTTTGATGGTGTCATTCTACATACGATGACGTGTTACTCATCGGGCCTGTATTACTTAAAAGGATTATTGCATGCAAATTTATAGCGGGGACCTTGTGGCTATCGCCACACTTCTCAAAAAATACATAACGGATTCGGCAAATACAGAACCGGGTTGGGGAGTGGCAACCACTCTCCTGTCTCATGGCAAGTTCTGGCGTGTATCGACACAATCCGGAAACGCCCGTTTCTCAATCCCTAAGGCCTGTTTCGCGAATGCGCAGGCCGAAGTGATTTCGCCTCGCAACCATCGCCAGAAGCAGTTCTGCTATGTCGAAGGCTATGCTTGCGATCTCGAATTGCCGATCCCGCTGCACCATGCCTGGCTCGTCAACAGTGAAGGTGAGGTTTTCGATCCAACCTGGTCGGACGCGGAGCAATGCGTCTATTTTGGAATGAAGTTTAAGACCTCTTATGTGCAGAAGCGGTTCAGCGCTCGTGGTGATCAATTCGATTCCTTGCTTCTGGATGCTCTGAATCGCCACGCAATCCTGCGCGACGACGAATTTTGCCAGCAGGCACTGGATTCGGCCATGATGCCACGTTCAAACACCACTCAGACGGCGGTATCGCCCGGCGTCAATTGATTCAAAGAATGGGCTGAACGCATTTAATCCTACCGAACGAAAAAGCCGAACGTCTACACTATCAACCTATGGTGAGCTACGGGAGAATAGCAATGCGGAACCTTGGTATAGCTCTCTTCCACAGCTTCTCATTCAGCCTGTATATTTAGGCCGTAGACTCATTACGACTGACACCAGATGCGTGCCGCGACGAGTTTGACGGCGGCGAGATAGTTGGCGGGGT
>NZ_JABXGB010000066.1:0-6496 GCF_022627935.1 Ochrobactrum sp. C6C9
CACAATCGTCACCGGCATCATCTTCATGGCATGCGTCATCCTCTTCCGTAAAGGTATCGTCGGAGAGTTCTATGCCTGGCTGGAGCGGAGGAAATGAGCATGAGTGAAACCTTACCCATTTATCGCACAAGCGTTTCGCCGAGCTGGATAGACTATAACGGCCATATGGGGGACTATGCCTATGGTATCGTCTTTTCGGATGCCGCCACTGCCTATATGGACCGAATTGGCATTGATGCCGCCTATCGTGAGGCAAATAATGCCACGCTCTATACCCTCGATAGCCGTATCGGATATTTGAAAGAATGCC
Organism: Ochrobactrum sp. C6C9; assembly: GCF_022627935.1. Taxonomy (NCBI): domain Bacteria; kingdom Pseudomonadati; phylum Pseudomonadota; class Alphaproteobacteria; order Hyphomicrobiales; family Brucellaceae; genus Ochrobactrum; species Ochrobactrum sp. C6C9. Next base: position 311 of record NZ_JABXGB010000066.1, read on the forward strand.
ACGTCGATGAAACATTGAACGTGGAGCTGTCTGTCTTGAATGTCGATCACAAGCGTATGCATGTTTTTATGCAGATGCTGAATGGAGACGGGGAGGAAACGGCCTTCTGCGAGCAGGTTTTGATGCATGTCAGCCGAGCGTCGGGATCGCCGCGTTCAAGCAAAATGCCTGAGTTGGTACAGGAGAAGCTATTTGCCGATCTTGAACTGTCCAAAGCCACCATCAAGCCCGATTGGATCAATCGGCGGATCGGTTTGGAAAAGCATCGTAATTGAGCTACGCCAGCGGCTGCGGTGCATGCAGACTGCCCAAGCATCACACGGCGTATACCTTGGTATATGCCGTGTACCATAATGCACCTTGCAAAAACCATGCATTTTCGTAGCTCGCGAAAGGCGCATCTGGTAAAGAGATGCCGTCGGAGCAACAAGCTCCTTAACACAGGAAAACACAATGCCAAGCGACAGTAGTCGAAAGCTGTCGCCACTGGGGTTGTTCGACGAGAGCTAATCTCATGCTCTTGCCCGGACGCTCGCAGTGGCGCGTCATGAGGTAAGAGATGAATATTGCAGCCGCAATCGCAAATTTTGGCGCGCGCTTTGGTGTGCCTATGCATTCCATTAGCCGCAAAACCGCTCGCAGCAGCGTAACCACTTATAGCCACGTGTTTGAAGCCGATGTGAACCGTGACGGAGCCATCCGGAAGGCTCCCCAACTGACAACGATCTGGTACGTCAATCCTGAAAACGGACGCGTGGAATGTCGCTGGACAACAGACCGCGAAGAGATTGCACACTATAGGTCGTTGCCGGTGTTGGAACGTTTCGGCCTGTTGCTTGCTGCCGGGCAGCAGAACCGAACGTCAACCTGGGTGCATTGATAAGCGAAATCATTCAAACAGTGAAATTAGACCATGGACGATGACCCCAGTAGGTCCGCTCGTTTATCCCCGGTAGCGCTAATCGGGCAGGCTTTTCACAATCTCGACAGGAAAACAAACCGGACGTCGCTTCGACGGTGCGGCATGGGTTGGCATATCCCTTAAGGGGGGCATGTCAGCGCTCGTGCCGGACGTGGCGGCATGAGGATAATGACATGAATGCCATATTGAAACAGCCCGTATCTGCCGCTGCCCGCAAGGACGACAGGAAACTGTCAATGCGTGCGGTGCGCGAGGCACAAAACAGCGTTGATACGACGCTCGCAAATTTCAGGACGACCATCAACGGCCTGACTGAGACTGAAGCGAAACACCGCCTGATCAAGGACGGACCCAATCATGTAGCACATGAAAAGCGTCCGCACGCGTTGGTACAGTTTCTGCTCGCCTTCAAAAACCCGTTTATCGCCGTGTTGGTAACGCTTGCGGCTATATCGTCCGTTACGGATATCATTCTTCCGCTGCGCAACGGCGAAGACCCGGAATATACCGGCGTGACGATTATCTTGACGATGGTGTTCCTCAGCGCATTGCTGCGTTTCTGGCAGGAATTCCGCTCCGGCAAAGCTGCGGAAGCGCTTAAGGCCATGGTGCGCACAACTGCAACAGTGTTGCGCCGTCAGGGAAGCGGAAACGCACAAGGTGTGGAAGCAAAACTGGTCGAAGTTCCCATGGCCGAACTCGTCGCAGGCGATATCGTCAAGCTTTCAGCTGGCGATATGATCCCTGCCGACGTGCGACTGCTTGAATCGCGTGATCTGTTCGTCAGTCAGGCGGCCCTGACGGGTGAAGCTCTACCGGTTGAAAAATATGACACGCTTGGCGCTGTTGCTCAAAAGTCTGCCGAGACTAAAGCAACCGTCGGTGATCAGATGGACATGCTTGATCTGCCGACTGTCTGCTTCATGGGCACAAATGTCGTCAGCGGCACAGCGACTGCTGTTGTGGTCGCAACCGGCGCACGCACTTACTTTGGTTCGCTTGCGAAGGCGGTCGTGGGTTCGCGCGCAGAAACGGCCTTTGATCGGGGTGTTAACAGCGTGAGCTGGCTTCTGATCCGCTTCATGCTGGTAATGGTGCCGGTGGTCCTGCTGATCAACGGCTTTACCAAAGGGGACTGGCCTGACGCCTTCATGTTTGCGCTCGCTGTGGCGGTTGGTCTTACACCCGAAATGTTACCGATGATCGTTTCCTCGAACCTTGCCAAAGGTGCTGTCACAATGGCGCGCCGCAAAGTCGTGGTGAAGCGTCTGAATGCCATCCAGAATTTCGGGGCGATGGATGTGCTTTGTACAGACAAGACCGGCACATTGACTCAAGACAAGATCATCCTCGAACACCATCTTGATGTTAACGGCCAATGTGATCCAAGTGTATTGCGGTTGGCATGGCTCAACAGCTACCATCAGAGCGGCGTGAAGAACCTTATGGATCAGGCCGTTATTCGCTTTGCCGAAGACAGCCCCTCAAGCACTGCTTCAGCTCGGTTCTACAAAAAAGTGGATGAACTGCCGTTCGATTTCGTTCGTCGCCGCTTGTCGGTTGTGGTTGAAGGTTTTGGTGGCGAGCATCTGCTGGTCTGTAAAGGCGCAGTGGAAGAAATGCTGGCGATCTCAACCTCAATTCGCGACGGCGATGAAATCAAGCCGCTGGATGATGCGCGCCGTAAAGCGCTTGTCGAACTGGCACGCGATTACAATCGTGATGGTTTCCGTGTGCTGGTGGTCGCCACACGAGAGATCGATCCGTCTTCCACCGTGGCGCGCTATGATATCCCGGATGAGAAAGAGCTGGTGGTGCAAGGCTTCCTGACCTTCCTCGATCCGCCAAAGGAAACTGCACGTCCCGCAATTGCCGCCTTGGCCGAGCATGGCGTTGCCGTCAAAGTACTCACTGGGGACAATGATGTCGTCACCACAAAGATCTGCCGTGAAGTTGGACTGGAGCCGGGCACGCCAATTCTTGGTCGAGAAATCGAGAAGATGAACGACGAAAAATTGCGCGCGACGGTTGAGGAAGCCACAGTTTTTGCAAAGCTCACGCCATTGCAAAAATCACGGGTTCTCAAAGCGTTGCAGGCAAATGGTCATACGGTTGGGTTTCTTGGCGATGGTATCAACGATGCCCCAGCATTGCGCGATGCGGATGTGGGTATTTCGGTTGATAGTGGCACTGATATTGCGAAGGAATCTGCCGATATTATCCTTCTCGAAAAGAGTCTGATGGTGCTGGAAGAGGGTGTTATCAAAGGTCGTGAAACCTTTGGTAATATCATCAAATATCTGAATATGACCGCCAGCTCAAATTTCGGCAATGTGTTTTCGGTCCTTGTGGCGAGCGCTTTCATACCGTTCTTGCCGATGCTGGCAATTCATTTGCTGATCCAGAATCTGATGTACGACATTTCCCAGCTTTCCCTGCCATGGGATCGCATGGACAAAGAGTTTCTGGCAAAACCCCGGAAATGGGACGCCCGGAACATCGGTCGTTTCATGATTTGGGTAGGGCCGACGTCATCGATCTTCGACATCACGACTTTCGCGTTGATGTGGTATGTCTTTGCGGCGAACACGCCGGACATGCAGTCACTGTTCCAGTCGGGCTGGTTCATTGAGGGCCTGCTGTCGCAGACGCTTGTGGTGCATATGCTGCGCACGCAGAAAATACCGTTCATCCAAAGCACTGCCGCTTTGCCCGTGATGCTGATGACCGGTTTGATCATGGCGCTTGGCATCTACATTCCATTCTCGCCGCTTGGAACTATGGTCGGCTTGCAACCGCTACCCTGGGCTTACTTCCCATGGCTGCTCGCAACGCTGTTCGCCTACTGTGTTGTCGCCCAAGGCATGAAGAGTTTCTACATTCGTCGCTTTGGTCAGTGGTTCTGATGTGACGCTGTCGGTGCCTCGCAGCGTCACATCGAAGGAAGTGGCCAGCAGCTATGCTGCTGGTCACTTTTTCATAGAAACGACTGTGTGGCTTGAACGCATGCCGGATCTTGCGAAGTATCATGGTAGATCAAACCAAAGGATTGGAGCTATAAGGTTCAAATGAAGCTTCAAACTTAACACCAGAGAGGAGCGCTAGATGCGAATGAAAGGCCTTCACCGCATGTCTCCGCAGGACATTGCGGCATCTCTGGTACTAGCGATTTTCTGCGCCGCCATTTTCGTATTCGACACAGTCACCGATTACGCGATAGCCGCCGCTGTTTTCTATACAGCTATCGTGCTGGTTTCGGCCAGATTGTTCTCGCACCGCACAGTGATTGGTGTCGCCGCTGGCTGCATCGTCTTGACTGTTGTAAGCTTCGGCCTGACGCGCTCGGGCTCTTATAATGTTGGTTTCATCAACACATTGATCAGCATTGTGGCCATCGCGTGCACAGCATATCTGGGCCTGAAACTGGTCGATGCGGAAGCAGAAGCCCACGAGACGCGGGAACGCTTGTTGCGACTTGCACGACTGACCACCCTTGGTCAGCTGACCGGCTCCATTACCCATGAAGTCAGCCAGCCACTGGTTGCAATCGAAACCAGTGCGGGCGCCGGCCACCGTTGGCTGTCACAAACTCCGCCAAACGTGGCGCGTGCTCTATCAACGTTTGAGCGGATATCTGCGGATTCTCATCGTGCGAGTGAAATCCTTGATCGTGTTCGCCGCTTGTCCAAAGGCGAAAAGCCAAAGATCGGGCGCTTTGATTTCAACATGGCCATCCGTGAAATGGCCGATCTGGCCGCAGCAGAGCTTCACCGGAATGGGATACGCCTTCAACTTGACTTGGCGAACGATCTACCGTCCGCTTGGGCAGATCGGGTGCAAATACAGCAGGTCATCGGCAACCTGATCCTCAATGCCATTGAAGCAATGGCGGGGACGGATAGGGACGATCGGTTTCTCCTGATAAAATCCCAGTTCGGCGTAAATGCCAGCTTGCGGTTTTCGATAGCTGATACGGGATCAGGTCTCACGAATGCAACGCGAGAACGCCTTTTCGATGCGTTCTGGACCACGAAAGACGGCGGCTTCGGGTTGGGGCTGACGATCAGCCGCACTATCATAGAGGCCAATGGTGGTCGTATCTGGACCGATGCCCAAGGTGCATTGGGTGCCGGGTCGAATGGCGTGACGTTTCTGCTGGAAGTGCCAGCGGTCAGGATGGGCGAGCAATGACGGCTACACACGAGAACGCAGCGGTCGTTTACATTATCGATGACGATCTCTCGGTTCGGCGCGCCTTGGAAGATTTATTTGCTTCCATCGATATGAAGGTGATCAGCTTTGAATCTGTGCGGAGTTTCCTTGATTTCGAACGCCAGTCTGGCCCGTCCTGCATGATACTTGATGTGCGAATGCCGGAGCAGACAGGTACGGATTTTTTCGCCCAGATGACAGGCCTCGGTATTCGTATTCCGGTTATCTTCATTACCGGTCACGGCGATATCACCATGGGCGTCAATGCCATCAGAAACGGGGCTGTTGATTTTCTGCCGAAACCATTTCGTGATCATGATCTGTTGGACGCTGTCTATCGGGCCATCGACGGCGATAAGAAACGTTTGCAGGACGAACAAGCGCGTTCTGAGATTCACGACCGTTGGATGAGCCTGACAGCGGGCGAACGTGATGTGTTCGCGCTCGTCGTGCAAGGTCTATTGAATAAGCAGATAGCCGCTCAACTCGAGGTGAAGGAAATCACCGTGAAGGTGCGTCGTGCGCATGTCATGCAGAAGATGCAGGCAGGATCGCTGGCCGATCTGGTGCGTATGTCCGCTCTGATGGAATCCTAGCAAGACGTAGTTCGCTACACACACAGAAAATGTGCTGTTTGTTACTGTAACAAACTTCATTTTCCGTGCGTTTAAGATACCCTTTTCGATATGAAATGGGGAAACTTGAGATGTCGATCTTCACGCGTACAGGTCTTGGACTGCTGTTGTCCTTCGTTTTGATGAATGGCGTTGCAGCGCAAGAGCATCAGTCGGTAAACGACGCCAATAATCCCCTGACACCGAAGATTACCGTCAACTTCCATAACTATTATGTGCCGGAAATATATGGATTATCCGGTCGGCGATCCAATCAGTTTCTCCTGCGTGGACTGGTGCCAGCGGAGATAGCCGGTTTGCCGCAATTGTTACGGTATACGCTACCCATCGCCACAGCGCCGTATGCGCCGTCTCTGTCCCATTGATTTAGGGCATTTTGGGTGAGTGAGGTTTCTGCCAGAAGGGTTTTCAGCAATA
>NZ_JABXGB010000067.1:0-6354 GCF_022627935.1 Ochrobactrum sp. C6C9
AAAATTGCGGCCTGTTTCGCCTGAATATCTACGAGCCCCTGGCCTTTCCGGCCAGAGAAACTTAACGTGACAACACCGCATAAAGCGTTTCGTCGCCGTCCGCATCGGACCAGCCCTCCGCCAGCGCGAAGGTTCCGTCCGTGGCCAGATTGAACCATTCGTCCTCAAAACCGCTGGCCGAATAGACATGATCGCCGATCATGGTCACGTCGTTGCCACCAACGCCGTCGCTGTCTGTATCGGTCCTCTCGGCAACCGGGGTGACGGTAACGTTCACGTCCCGCGAGACCGTCTGAGTATCGCTAACAATAGCGCCGTCCACCGTGCTGCTGTCGGTCGTCTCAATCGACAAAGCGATCGTCTCGTCCGCGCTGCTATGGGCGGGCGGGCGGATCGTGAACGCGTCGAGAATGGTCTCTCGCGCAGCTTCGTTCAGAACCGTACCAGTATCAGGATCCGAGTTGAACGTGATCGTTCCGGTGGTGCCCGAAAGCTCATAGGTCCAGCCTGAGGACGACGCCGGCTCGGTAACTGTCCAGCCTGTCGGCACCTCGAATGATACCGAATTGATGACTTCGGAGCCCGAGCCCGTGTCGGTCACGGCGACGCGTGCGAGGAAGGCGATTGCTGTATCCTCGGGGCCGCTGACATTGCCCGCCGTCACATCACCGGCGACCGGCGTGACATTAAGGTTCAGCGTCACGGAGCTGGTGTCAGTCAGGGGGGTGGGCGTGGAATCGCCGTCGGTATCGCGTGTGGTCAGCGTCACCGTCACAGCATCCATGTCACCGCTGAAGTCCGAGGGAGGCCGGATGACGATGTTCGGCGTTGCGGTGAAGCTGTTGCTTTCAGCCGACGTAACCGTACCGGCAGCGTTGGCCGTGTAGTCGGTCCCGTTAATTGTGACGACCGTACCGGCCGGCAGACCACTGATAGTATAGGAATATAGCTCGCTGCCATCGGTGTCGTTGCCGGGATTGGCGTCAGTGCTGGTCAGCGTGGCTGACAGGTAGTCGGACAGGTCGATCGAACTGTCTTCTCCGAAAGTCAGTTCGGTCTGGCTGGTCGCAAGATCCGCCCCGTCGGTCGCGGCATACACTTCTACCGTGACGATCTGGTTGCTGCTTCGTCCAGGAACGCCGTCCAGCACATCGCCGTTGGCATCGACTTCATAACTAGTGGCGACCACCTCGACGCTGAAGTTCCTGTGGTCTTCAGCGGCGGGATTAGCCTGGATCGCCGCATATTCGGCCGAAGTCATGTGATAGACACCAGCCGCTGGGTTTGCGGCCGGCACATCGTTAATGTGCGGAACGTCCGTGAGGACGATGGTGACCGTGCCGTCAACGGCCGTTAGTTCTGTTCCGTTCAACATGAGCGTGGCGCCGGCCGCGCCGGCGCCTGCGATGGTCAGGGTGATTGCGCCAAGACGTTCTAGATAGTCGTTCGTGCCGGTAACAGTGTCGGTGATGACAGGGGGCACCAAATCGAGCGTAGCGGGTTCGTCCTCGTCCGTGCCGACCATCTTGGTCGCCTGCAGGCCAGGCGCATCGGAGATCTTGGCGATCTCGAGCGTCAGTTGCTGCTCGACGGAACTCCCGCCGCCGGATTCCGCCATGACATAGGTAATGGTTGGAACCTCACCGGAGTAGTTGTGCGCGGGCGAGAAGCTGTAGTCGCCATTATCTTCGATGGTGAGTGTGCCTATATCATTGCCCAGCGCGTCCTGGAGCGGAACGGTATCACCTGGCCCAAAGACCTCGTCAGTGCCGTCACCATCGACATCGATGCGGAATTCGGATACCGTAAGGATATCGTCGACGTCAGTGACGTAGTCCTGAAGCGTACCCGTCCGATCGCTGTCTTCGGTCACCGGGACAGTGGCGTCGCCCGTACCGGCGACATCATCGTTCGATCCGTTGACAATAACGGTGATGACCTCCTCGCTGTAGGCGCCATGCTCGTCGGTTACGCGAGCAGTGAAGGTTTCCGTCCGGGTTTCACCATTGTTGAGGGCCTGGGTCTCAGGCCGGCTATTGTCGAGCGTATAGGTCCATTCGCCGGTCACCGGATCGATGCCAATCGTGCCGTAGGTGCCGTTGGTGGTCGCGACAGACCACGTCTGTGACGCGCCATCATCCACGTCGGAAGCTGCCAGCGTGCCGCCGGTCGTGGCATCCTCGCCCGGATTGCCGGTCCCCTGCTCGGTCACATCGCCGGTCGCGTCAGCAGAGGTAGAGGTGATCTCCGGCTGATCGTTGGTCCCGGTAATCGTGATGGTCAACGTGCTGGTGCTGGTCGCGCCGTTGGCGTCTACCGTCGTATAGTTGAACTCTTCGGTGACGGTCGCGCCCTGCGCGAGCGCCTGTGTATCGGGATCGTCGTTATCAAGCGTGTAGGTATAGGTGCCATCGGCATTCAGTAGCAAAGAGCCGTAGGCGCCCGTCAGGGCCGAGCCAACAGCGCCCGTCGAACCGCCAAAGCTGACGTTGCTGACGGTCAGCGTGGCGGTTTCGCCATCGTCCACGTCGGTGTCGTTGACCAGAACATCGCCGGTGGATTCCAAAATGCCCGGCACAGCGGTGTTGCCGCCGTTCTCGACGCCCGCCTCGGTGACCGCGCCCGAGTCGGCATTGGCCACTGGCCGATCGTTGGTGCCGGTGATGGTGATGGTGACGGTACGCGTCTCCGTGCCGCCGTTGCCGTCGGCTACCTGCACCTCATAGGTCAGGGGCACGCTGTCGCCTTCGTTCAGCGCCTGCGTCGCAGGCAGCGTGTTGTCCAGGATATATGTCCAGTCGCCGGTCGCCGGATCGATGCTGAACTCGCCATAGGTGGCATTTGGCGCGCCGAGCACGCTCCAAGTCAGAGTATCGCCGTCCGCGTCGGTTGCCGTAAAGCTGCCCGAGGCGCTCGGCGTACCAGGAACCGACGTACCATCATCGAGATGGCCGGCCTCGATCACGGATTCGAACTGGTTCGGCTCAACTATTACCGGCGTATCATTGACCGGAGTGACGGTGATGACGAGATTGGCGGTGTCGGTGCCGCCTTCACCATCAGTGACCGTATAGGTTACGTTCGGGACCGTGCCGTTCCAGTCGGCATCTGGCGTGAAGGTGTACGCGCCGTCACTACGAAGTGTGAAGGTGCCGACGCCGTCGATGGTGGCCTCATCACCAGCATTGTGGCTTTGGCCGTCCACCGTGAATTGTGTGACGCTCAGGCTATCGCCGTCAGGGTCGCTATCGGCGACATCGCCGGCACCGCCGCCGGTCAGCACATTGCCACTGACCGGCGTGTCCTCGGTCGTGGTGGCGGAATCATCGTTGGCGGTCGGGATGGGGTTCGTCACCGTCCAGGTGAAAGTCTGGTCCACCGATGCGCCGTCGCCATCGGTGGCCGTCACGGTCACGGTGTGAACACCGCTCGCGCCGCCCTGGCTCGCGGAATTGTCGATCGTGCCGCTAATCACGCCGGTTTGTGGGTCAATTGTTAGCCCATCGGGCAGACCGCTGGCATCGTAGGTCAGCGTGTCGCTGTCGATGTCCGAGAAGAACGACGTGACATCCAGTGGGGTGATACCGTCCGCGTCCTGGTCGCTCTGATCGCCAATCGTGCCCTCGGCCGTCGGAGTATCATTGACCGGAGTGACGTTGATGACCAGATCGGCGGTGTCGGTTCCGCCTTCGCCGTCGCTAATCGTATAGCTGACAGTCGGCACCGTGCCACTCCAATCGGCGGCGGGGGTAAAGTTATAGACGCCGTCGCTTCCAAGCGTGAATGTGCCGGCACCCGCAATCACGACCTGGTCGCCCGGTGCATACGTTGTGCCGTCGATGACGAACTGCGTCACGCTCAGAGCATCGCCGTCAGGATCGCTGTCGGCAACGTCACCTGAGCCTCCGGTGCCAAGCACATTGCCGCTGACGGGCGTATCCTCGGTCGTGGTCGCAGCATCGTCGTTGGCAATCGGTGCAGGATTGGTAACAGTCCAGGTGAAGGTCTGGTCGACGGTTCCACCGTTTCCATCGCTCGCGGTTACGGTGACGCTATAGACACCGGTCGTGCCGCCCTGGCTGGCCGAAGGATCGATTGTGCCGCTGATGATGCCGGTTAGTGGATCGATCTCCAGTCCCTGGGGCAAGCCCTCGGCTGTATAAATCAGTGTAGCGTCGTCCTCGTCCGAGAAGAAGGCGCTGACGTCAAGCGAGGCGACGCCGTCCGCATCTTCGTTGCTCTGATCCGCGATCGTGCCGGTCGCCTCTGGCGGTTCGTTTGTCACAGTGACAGTAACTGTGGTCGTCTCTTCTTTGCCGCCGCTTGTCACCGTGTAGGTGTAGCTGTCGCCGCCTACATAACCATCGTCAGGCGTGTAGGTGATCGTCCCGTCGTCGTTGATCGTCACCGTGCCATGCGCGCCCGGCGTCACCTGGGTGATTGTGGCATCGCCGTTCTCGAAATCGTCGTTAGCGAGAACAGAGGTCGTCACCGGATCACCGGCATGCGTTGTCACCGCGTCGGGCACAATGTCGTCGCCAGGCGTCACCTCGATGTCCAGCGTGCTGGTCGTCGTGCCACCCTCTTTGCCGTCGCTGACCGTATAAGTGACGGTCGGCACATTGCCATTCCAGTCCGGCACAGGCGTGAAGACATAGCTGCCGTCGCCGTTGACCGTGATCGTGCCGACGCCGGGAATGTCCGCGGTTTCTCCGGGACCATAAGTATTCCCGCTGACCTCGAAGCCGGTGACGGTGATCGGGTCACCGTCGGGGTCGGTATCGTTCGTCAGCAGATTGCCCCTGACCGGAGTGTCTTCTGGTGACATGACGGTTTCTGGCAAGGCTACCGGCGGAATGTTGGACGATGAATCGTCGTCCCCTCCACCAGAAGCTGCGACCGCCAGACCGCCAGCCAGAAGGCCTGCCCCTGCCAAAAGCGGGAGAAATGGTATCGGCGCAGCAGCACTCTCTTCGATTTCCGCAATGTCAAACCCCGTCCACTCGTCGCCATATTGTGCCCACCAGGTGACGTCATTCCCGTCCTCAAATACGAGGTCATTACGGCCATCGGCAGTTACGACGAAGAAATTTTCGATCACCAGGATCCGGCCATCGTCCAGCACCAGTACGAGGTCGTTTCCGTCCCGCTCAAAACGCGCAACGTCTTCGGGCCCGATCTGCATTTGAACCACACTCGGCGCCTTGAGTGTGATGCGGTTTCCGTCGAAAGTTTGGGACGCACCGTTCTCTGCCTTCGGAAATACCGCTGCTTTCATGTCAATCACCTGTCTGGAATATTCGGGTTAGCTGCGCCTCGCAGCGCGCGTAACGATTACTGCGTGAGGACACATGTATGTCGGCGGTCGCCTGTTCATGTTTGTTAATGTTGAGAGTTCAGCCGGTTTCAGCTGCACGTCGTCGCGCATCGTGCTCATTCCTGAAGAGCGAACATTTCAGCGTATGCGCCGTCTCTGTCCCATTGATTTGGCGTGTTTTTATTGAGTGACGTTTCTGCCAGAAGGTCTTTGGCAACAGCTGGAGATTTTGGATGGTAGATGGCGATGGGTTTGCCGGGCGTTTAGACATTGTCGATCCTCGGGGCGGCTACCGACGCTGGACGACGGAGATGAAAGCACGGATTGTCGCTGAAAGTCTTCATCCTGGGGCTCGGGTTGTGGAAGTTGCACAACGCTATGATCTGAGTGCGAACCAGCTTTCTTACTGGCGCAAGCAGGCGCGTGATGGCCATCTGATCTTGCCAGCAGAGTTGATGCCGTCGGTGCCGGATGTGGAAGGTTGTGAACCTGCGTTTGTGGCGTTGTCGATTGCGGATGAGCCGGAGATGCCTGCCGTTACCTCGTCAATGCCAGAGACGGCGGTGGCAACAGCAGGGATTGTGACGATAGAGATAAATGCCGATCTCGTGGTGAAGGTGCCGGGTGATGTGCCTGTCAGTCGGGTCGCGGCTTTGGTTGGTGCGCTACGAGGATTGGCATGATCGTCGCGGGCCAACGACTGCCCATCCTGATTGCCACGCAGCCGGTGGACTTTCGCTGCGGTCATCAGGCTCTGGCCTTGATGGTGCAGACTGAACTGAAGCTTGATCCGCATTCCGGGATCACGGTGATCTTCCGGTCGAAGCGCGGCGACAGGCTGAAGATTTTGGTGTGGGATGGCACCGGACTGGTTCTGACATATAAAATTCTTGAGAACGGCATTTTTGCCTGGCCCAAAGTACAGGATGGAACAATGCGCCTTTCAAGGGCTCAATATGCGGCTTTATTTGAAGGTCTCGATTGGCGTCGCGTGATGGCGCAGCGCGTGACGCCGCCCTCTGCTGCGGGGTGATCTT
>NZ_JABXGB010000068.1:0-6334 GCF_022627935.1 Ochrobactrum sp. C6C9
CTGCCAGCCTGTCCACCTGCCGCACGTCAGTGACGGCTGCATATGGAATGGCGCTGGCAAGCGTTTCGCGATCTTCAGCCAATGCACCGGCATCGATGCGGGTTGCCGCGTCCTTCGTTTCATAGAAATCATCCGGCGAGACATATGAGGCCGCAACCGTGTTGATTAGCTCGGTGCGCTTGCGTTTCGCGCTGAAGCGAAGCGGTGCGCCACGCTTGATATCGGCATCGGTGATGGTTGCAACGATAGCCTGCGGAGCGCCCGCTATCGGGAATTCGCCGTCAACACGCTCCACCCACGAGCCGCACATCGCTTCGAGGATCGGCGTCAGATTAGCGTCGTGGTTGGCGCCGGGGCCGTCCTTGGCAATCGCATGGGCACGATAGCGCTTAGAACCGTCCGGCATGCCTTCGTCGCAGATATTCGCCGCCTGGGTGTATTCAGCCAATGGCAGGCGACTTGCGCGAACAGCCTTGCCGACCATGCGCTGAGTGCCGTTGAAGAATCCGCGCTCCAGATTGTAAATCTGCACAACGGGATTGTCGGAATATTCCCAGGTGCTCTGGTCGTCCCAGCGATGTGCGCCCGAACCACCCATCGTAGTGTCTTTGCGCCAGTCATAGAGCGGCGCGCCAACGACTTCGAACAACAGCTTTGCGGGCGAGGTCAGGCCATCGCCATTCTTGCGCAACTCCGAAAACACGATGGCATAAGCAACACCTGCGCCGCGATGGTTCGCGGTCCAGCGTCCGGAAGGACGGGCATTGTTGATGAGCGTCGGCTCGGCCTGCTGATCCATCGTGCCGTAGTAGAACTTGACGCGGACGTTATCATGATCGTCGCCGCTCGTGCCTTCGTTCGGCACAAGCCAATAGCCGTCGGCATCTTGCGCAATAAGCGTGCGCCATTCACCGTTGTAGCGAACACGAGGCACAGACGTAATGCGAAAGCTCGACAGAACGAACACATCCTGGATGAGCCGTCCGCCGCTGCCGTAGCTGTTCCGATAGATATGATGGCCTTCGGTCGCGCACGTGCCGAGAATAACCGAACGCGGGATATTCGCTCCGTACTGGGTTTCCAGCTCCGACGCTCGGCTTTGCGTTTTCGGTGGAAACAGCGCGTTGACGGCGTATTTCAGCGCAATGCCGAAGGCTGTCTGCGCGATACCGGCGAGAATCGGACTGGCAGCGGCCCATGCGGCCACGCTCGACACGATGCCTCCGATAGCGGTGAAGATAGGCGCTAAAAATGGCATACGGCGGCCTCATGCAGGCGCAACAAAAAAGGCCCGCTGCTGACGGACCTTCAAAGGTGCTGATTGTAGTAGTGGTTAGCTGCCGACCCTGTAGGCCCGCTTGATTTCGGTCACAGGAAAAAACGTAAGACCAGCAGGCTGTTTGACCGCAAAGCCAGAGCCGCAAATGAAACCGGCGACGTATTCGTCATTGATGAGCATAACGCCGACGTCGCCGCGGCGAGCAGAGAGCCGATTGACGGGCTCAAGCTGGAGATAGGTTTCGAACACATCCTTGACGCTCTCGCAGCCATTGGCGCGCATCTTGCGAGCGGCGCCGGCTTCCGTTTTGTATTTGCCGCGAAACTCGGCAAGCGGATGTTCACCGATAACCGCTTCAATCGCATCTGCCGCAGTCATGAGGCAGTCCGAGATGCCCCATTCGGGAGTGATGGATACGTGGGCCGTCGCAATATCTTCCAGCGCCCGATCCCATCCTTGCACCCTAGCCGAATTTGATTTTGAAGAATTCATTCTTGATCCTCGCTGCGTACTCGAAAAGCATGTCGCCTAACGAAACAAGCTGCTGATCCTCGTGCGAGGCATAACGATAGCCTTCGCGGAAATTGTCGACTGCACCGGTCTCGATATTGCCTTCCAGCCAAACATTGTCGCCTTCCTCGCGGTGGTCGATGGTATCGACATAGCCGTACCATGTCGGCTCGGCGTGAAGGAACGCGTTCGTATCCGGGTCGAAATAGAAGTCGTAGAACGAGACTGGACGGTTCTTGTAGTCTTCCTGCTCAATCAGCTTCAGCTTGTCGGGTGTGAGCCCAAAATCAGCAGCGGCAGGCAACCGCATCGTCACCGGCTGGGCAGCCGTACCGAGCGCATACATAGGCTCGTCGATGTCGATCAGCGTGTTTCCGTTGTACGTAAGGCCAGCATAACTCACGCTCCCCTTGCCAGAGAAAAAGCCATAGGTGCCGGTACCGAATTCGACTTTGACGGCCGAGGCTATCTTGCCCCTGCCCTCGTCGAGCAATTGCTGTAGACGTGCTGGGAAGGCCATTAGTTACCGCCAAATCATCGAAAGGGTGGATTGAACCGCGCCCAGCTGATATCTGGCCGGCATGATTAGAAGTGTTTGCATGTTGATTGTCGGTTTTGGTGCCTTGATCCAAGGTGTTCTTCGCCTTGGAAATCCAGCCCAAGCAGTCGAAAAAACGGGCTGGTTATATCAGCAGTTCGGAGACCAAGGCGTAGCTTTCGGCATGATCGCCCTTGGCGCCGTCGCATTGGTCATAGGCGCCATTATGTTCAACAATACCTGGGTTCGTGCTATTCGCGCTCGGCGCCAACGGTAGGCAAGCCTACTTCGGCACCTCAATCAACTGAAACGACGCATCGGGAAACTTGCCGTCGCCAATTTCCCACGTCTTCGGCATTAGCCGCATGTTCATCACCGGGCTCTTGAAGCGAACTGCCGCGCCGACGGTGATGTAGGACGGTAAGAACGGCTCGATCTCCACCTGCACGCTCGTGCTGGCTGCTGTGGCATCAGCAACGATGCGGGCGATGAAGTTGTATTCGCCGACCGTAAACCCGACCAAATCGCCATTCATCAGTTTAAGACCGACTGCGACGCCATTTAGCGTAAGTGTATTGCCGTTGATCGCAGCCAGCGTCGCGGTGCCAGTTATTGCCGGGTTATTAGCGTCGCCCCAATAAGCTTGCGGGATGCAAACGTGTTTTGGGGTGTAGTGCACCGTAACCTGACCGCCGCGGCATCGATCGATGAACGCCTCGAGCAAATTGCGCTTGGCATTCGTCAACGCTGTAATCTTGGCCGTCCAAGTCCAGAAAGGATCGCCGTTCTCAATCGCTGAAATCGCCCGATCCCCGTACTGAGACATGGAAACCGGGCGATTCAGGACCGGGAAAGTCGGCTGATATCGAAGGCCAGTCGGAAGAAGTTCAGCCATTACCTTGCCAGCCCCCTTGAATTGACTTGCCGTAGATCGCGTGCAGTTCGCATGGCGCCTGTTTTGTCAAAAGCAGTAAGCCCCTGTTTCACGTTCCGCTGCGAGATGCGTTCGACCTCGGCCTGCCAGTTGCCGTCGCGATCCACAAAGACACGAACGTCGGCAATACCGGATTGCGCTTGCTGCGTCGCAGCAGATGACCGCAGGATCGGCATGGATGGCGCACGCAAAGGTGAGCCGCCGTCTTTCAGTCCGATAACACGCCCGCTGTTGATGGCTTCCAGCAACGCACGATTGCGCTTCGTAGCCGCTGCATTGACGACGAACTCCTCGTCGCTCAGCATCGCCGGAATTTTATCGCCACGTGGCCCGCCAGGACCGCGGACAATGCCACCACCTGCGCGTTTTACCGGTCCACCGTTCTTGCGGAAAATGCCGCCCAGAGCGCCGAATAGATTGAAGCCGCCCTTGTCGGTATCGAAGATGTTCGCAAGGCCGATCTCGATAAACTTGTCTGCGATGCGTCCGAGAGAGTTAGCGAATATCTCCGCCGCGTCAGCCCCGTTCAAAAGATCGCTGGCAATTCCTCCAACCCATTCTTTCTGAAAGGCCGCCATGTCTTCGGCGTTTTCCCGAATACGGTTCTGCGCTTCGGCAAGCTTATTAGCCTCTGCACTCGCAAGTGCCCACTGATCGGCGGTCTGGGCGATCTGCGCTCGCAGCTCAGGAGTGAGCGCAACGCCCGCCTTCTGGGCAGCATTGAGCAGTTCCTGCTCCGTACGCGCCTTTTCCATGGCAAAGCCATAGTCATTAATCAACGGGTTGATCTGACGCTGCGCTTCAGTCTCCGCGACAAGAGCCGATGTGCGGTCAGTGATACGTTGGATGTCACTGTCGAACCGCTCAGCGGGTGTCTTCTTCGTGCGGCCCTTCTTCTTGTCGTCTGGTGTGTTCGCGATACCGCCGCCGTAGCCCGATGGAGTTGAGGCGAGGATCTTTTCGGCACGCTTCTGCTGAACTTCGAGTTTATCGACCGCGCCGGCTAATGCGATGGCATTATTGCCAGCGCTTTCAGCGGCATATTCAAACGGCTCGAATTTCAAGCCCGTCATTCTATAGAATGTTTTGGCTCTTTCGTCGGCGGCGTCGGCGTCTGCGCTCGCCTGCGTATACGCCGCCTTGGCTGCTTCAAGCTGCAGACTAATCTGCTTCGTCAGTTCAGTCTGATACTGACGAGAAGCTGAAGCAGCATTTTCCAGCGCAACCTTGTTTTCGTCGACAGCATCGCTGAATGATTTCGCAACACGGTCGCCAGACGACATATTGTTGTAGAGCAAATAGACGGCACCTGCCGCAGCCCCAGCCAAGAGGCCGATTGGCCCAAGCGACGCACTGAAGGCGGCAACTATGCTCGTACCTGTGCGGAGTGCGGTCAGGAATGAGCCCAATGCAACAACGGCCTGGCCAAGTCCGACCACCACCCCAGCGATTGCCCGACCGGTGAACGCGGTAATCAGCACTGTCGCAAAGGCTGCGACAACGTCGGCTATTTCTTTGAAGTTATCAGCAACATACTGCAGCGCCTGAACCAGCTGCCTACTCGCGCCAGCTGACTTATCGGCATTGCCGATATAAGCGGTAAACTCGTTATTAATCTGCGTGAAGGCGTCAGCAATCGTCGCGTTGGTGGCCTTGAACTGAGCCTCAATGCCCTTTTGAGCATTCAGGATAGCCTTGAACACGCGATCGGACGTCAGTTTCCCATCGGCGCCAAGCTGTTTCAAGCCTGCGATCGTGGTCTTAAACTCGTCAGCAATTGCCTTCGCAATGACCGGCGCGTTTTCACGCAACGACCGGAGTTCATCGCCCTGCAACACGCCAGAACCCAAAGCTTGCCCGAGCTGGAGAATGCCAGCAGCTTGTTCCTGTGCGGACGCACCGCCAGCCTTAAAGGCTTTCGAGACAAGCGACGTTGCCAAAGCAATCTCGTCTTCCGACTTGGCTACGGCGGAGGCCGATCTGATCAGCCGAGCATATAGGTCAGTATAGGCTTCGAGACTTGTCCGAGCTTCGTTCGCACCGTCCTTCAACTCATTCAGCGAACGTGCGCCAACTCCAGCTGCCGTCGCTGACGAACGAATGAGGTTTCCAGCCTGCGTCCAAGCATCCGCATACTGCATCAACTCGCGCGTGCCCAATGCGGCAGTAATGCCAGTTAGGGGAGCAGCGAGGTCTTGCATCGTGCCCTTGCCGATGTTGCCAAGCGCCGCATTTATGCGCTGCACGCTTGCGTTTGCTGACTTCTCCATCTGGCCCATCTGGCGCGTGAATTGCCCACGCTGCCGATTGATCGCGTTCTCCAAACGCTTGAAATCGGCTGAAAATTGAACGACAAGAGTCTCTAAGTCAGTGGCCATGGTGGGGCGCCTATGAAAATAGAACAGAGATTTAATGGAGTGGGCTGGTTAGGAATCGCTTTCCTATTCATCGGCCCTCTGGTGTCCGCGTATGGCTACTGGGATCTGCTCGCGACCATTGCGAAGAATGTCCAATTTGGCGGCTATTACAATCAAAGTATGTTGATGCCGTATGCGCTACTGATCATTGGCGGCATCGCATCACTGGCGTCGTTGCCGCTGATTATTGTCGGTCGTGATTTCGAAGGATTTGCCACGGGAGTCGACGGCGCCAAATCTGGATCTCGCGTGAAGGAACCGACGTTTTAGTGGGAAGTGAGTGCCTCAGCGCCGCCCTACGCGAATTTGAGCAGCCTCGCGTAAATGTCTCTTTGGAGTGAATACGATGTGAATGGAAGATACAAAAATCCGTACATATTGGACTACAACGGTTGACTTCCAGACGCTATGCGATCCTCTTCAAGCCTCTTACAGATCGTCTCAACTATTAATTCCGCTTGCGGTTCTATGGGCTTATTAGGGTCGAAACTAAGACTTCCAAACCCATAAGAGCTGGAGAAATAGCCATCCGGCGCGTCGTGGTATCGGATCGGGATAACCGCATTTTTACCAAATCTGTCGTATGCGCCGTCTCTGCCCCATTGATTTTGGGTTTGCGCTTGAACTTTTGCGGTTTCGCTCATTCGATGAATGAG
>NZ_JABXGB010000069.1:0-2500 GCF_022627935.1 Ochrobactrum sp. C6C9
AGTTTGGTTGCGGGGGCAGGATTTGAACCTGCGGCCTTCAGGTTATGAGCCTGACGAGCTACCGGGCTGCTCCACCCCGCGTTATTAAGTGCAGACCTCAATGGCCCGGGAGCGCAGTCAGGCGTAGCCTGATGAGGTGAGGCCGTTAAAAAATCGATTGAGTATCGATTTTAGGCCGAACGGGCTGCTCCGAGCCTGTCTCACTTATTTGTTGTAGTCGGTATTTTTGGCGATTATCGCATGTTTGGAGTGTTTTGTATGATTTGAGAAGATGTTTTGATTTGTGTGCTTGGCAGACCTGGCAGCGACCTACTCTCCCGCATCTTAAGATGAAGTACCATTGGCGCTGGAGCGTTTCACGGCCGAGTTCGGAATGGGATCGGGTGCAGCCGCTCCGCCATAACCACCAGGTCGGCGAAGAACACAAATTGAGAAGCTGGATTAGGGGAGTAGGGGAATAGGGCAGTAAGGGAGTATGTTAGCTCACTGTTTCATCTGCTCTTATTTTCTTTCTGCACTGATAAACAATAAGCACGCGACTGCGTGCCGCCGGTTTTCCGGCGCCCTGTCCGGAGCGAAGCGGCTTTAGCCGCGACAGCGTGAGGACAGAAGTTAAAGCTGGTATTCGTCAAGCGAAGCTTGATGGATACAGATAATGGGAGTGATCAAGTCGATCGAGCTATTAGTACCGGTAAGCTGCATGCGTTGCCGCACTTCCACACCCGGCCTATCAACGTGGTGGTCTTCCACGGCTCTGATAGGGAATACTCGTTTTTAGGTGGGTTTCCCGCTTAGATGCCTTCAGCGGTTATCCCGTCCGTATATAGCTACCCTGCTATGCCGTTGGCACGACAACAGGTCCACCAGAGATACGTCCATCCCGGTCCTCTCGTACTAGGGACAGATCCTATCAATATTCCTACACCCACGGCAGATAGGGACCGAACTGTCTCACGACGTTCTGAACCCAACTCACGTACCGCTTTAAATGGCGAACAGCCATACCCTTGGGACCTGCTCCAGCCCCAGGATGCGATGAGTCGACATCGAGGTGCCAAACAACCCCGTCGATATGGACTCTTGGGGGTCATCAGCCTGTTATCCCCGGCGTACCTTTTATCCGTTGAGCGATGGCCCTTCCACGCGGGACCACCGGATCACTATGACCGACTTTCGTCTCTGCTCGACTTGTCAGTCTTGCAGTCAGGCAGGCTTATGCCATTGCACTCGACGAACGATTTCCGACCGTTCTGAGCCTACCATCGCGCGCCTCCGTTACTCTTTAGGAGGCGACCGCCCCAGTCAAACTACCCACCATACACGGTCCTGGACCCGGATAACGGGCCGCAGTTAGACATCCATATAGGCAAGGGTGGTATTTCAAGGATGACTCCACAATGGCTGGCGCCACTGCTTCAAAGTCTACCACCTATCCTACACATGCCGACACGAATGCCAGTGTAAAGCTATAGTAAAGGTGCACGGGGTCTTTCCGTCTAACCGCAGGAACCCCGCATCTTCACGGGGAATTCAATTTCACTGAGTCTGCGTTGGAGACAGCGGGGAAGTCGTTACGCCATTCGTGCAGGTCGGAACTTACCCGACAAGGAATTTCGCTACCTTAGGACCGTTATAGTTACGGCCGCCGTTTACTGGGGCTTCAATTCAATGCTTGCACATCTCCTCTTAACCTTCCAGCACCGGGCAGGCGTCAGACCCTATACGTCGTCTTGCGACTTCGCAGAGCCCTGTGTTTTTGGTAAACAGTCGCTACCCCCTGGTCTGTGCCACCCCCACAAAGTTGCCTTCATGGAGGTCACGCTTCTTCCGAAGTTACGCGTGCATTTTGCCGAGTTCCTTCAACGCAGTTCTCTCAAGCGCCTTGGTATTCTCTACCAGTCCACCAGTGTCGGTTTAGGGTACGGTCTATATGCAGGAGCTATTTCCTGGAACCGCTTCGCTGCAAGATCAATCCAATAAGACCTTACAACACACGCGATCCGTCACTACCTGCAGGCCCACGAATATTAACGTGGTTCCCATCGACTACGCCTTTCGGCCTCGCCTTAGGGGCCGGCTAACCCTGCTCAGATTAACTTTAAGCAGGAACCCTTGGACTTTCGGCGAGGGAGTCTCTCACTCCCTTTATCGTTACTCATGTCAGCATTCTCACTTCCGATACCTCCAGGATGTCTCACGACTGTCCCTTCACAGGCTTACGGAACGCTCCGCTACCACGCACATACGTGCATCCACAGCTTCGGTGTATGGCTTTAGCCCCGGTACATTTTCGGCGCAAAGACCCTTATTTAGACCAGTGAGCTGTTACGCTTTCTTTAAATGATGGCTGCTTCTAAGCCAACATCCTGGTTGTTTTGGGATCCTCACATCCTTTCCCACTTAGCCATAACTTAGGGACCTTAGATGGTGGTCAGGGTTGTTGCCCTCTTCACGACGGACGTTAGCACCCGCCGTGTGTCTGCCCAGTAGTACTCCCCGG
>NZ_JABXGB010000006.1:0-217303 GCF_022627935.1 Ochrobactrum sp. C6C9
TTCGAGCCCCGTCACTCGCGCCACTTTCCTTCAACACAATCAAATGCACTGTTGAACTGAAAGTGGCGCTCCACGCCATTTCTCGAACTTTCCTTATAAATGATCGCCAAAACTGTTTAGACGAATTTGTTCGTCCGCCGGTTTGTGCGAGCCAGTCTCTTTTATCGGGAGAATTGCTTCCAGGAGAGATAGGCGACCGAGAGAACGATCACGCCGATCACGAGAAGGTCGCCGCCAGCGAGCAGAAAATCTTGCATGTGTGACCTCCCTTCGTTCCGATTCCAAGCAATGACCTTATGATAAAGTCTGCTCTGCCGATCTGAAGGCATGGCTTGGCGTGCTGAGACAGTGCGGAGCTGGTTCCATTCTCCATATTGCGGCTTGCGCGAAAGAAATTTGCGTGCAGCAGAGCGCGGGTGTATTCGCGGGAGGCGGGGAGCGGGATGGATCGCATGGGCGCGCTCGCATTTCTCCCGCCTGACGAAGCGTTCGAAATGGTTCGCAAACGTACTTTATTAATAATGCCGTTGATTCTCTTTGCTGTTGTCAGCGGGAAGGCATCATGAGACAGTGCCTCACAAAATTATGATCTTACTGTGCCAGGACGGGGGCAGAACGAGTTCAGCCGGGTTATTCGGGCCCGAGGTCATGCCTTATTAAGCATCTCGACCCGACTATGCCCACCTGAAGGCGCTGGAGGGGTTGCGCTTCAACGCGGGCTGCGCTAACCGTCCCCGCGAAAGCGCTTAGTTCGCACGGCATGCCTTTTGAAGCTGCTTGGGGCGACGAGGATGCAATAGATGCAATGTGTCGCATGGTCGTGGGCTTCAAAAAGCTTATGACAGGCGGCGCAGCCTCGTATTCAAGCCGGATAAAGGATCATGAACGAGCTTTTGAGTTCCTATTTGCCGATTGTCATCTTTCTCGGCATCGCAATGGTAATCGGTGTAGCCCTTCTGGTTGCGCCGTTCCTCGTCGCATATAGACAGCCAGACCCGGAAAAGCTTTCAGCTTACGAGTGCGGCTTCAATGCCTTCGATGACGCCCGTATGAAATTCGACATCCGTTTCTATCTCGTGTCGATTCTCTTCATCATCTTCGATCTTGAAGTCGCCTTCCTGTTTCCGTGGGCTGTGTCCTTCGGTTCCATCGGCTGGTTCGGCTTTGCATCGATGATGCTGTTCCTTGGCGTCCTGACCATCGGCTTCATCTATGAATGGAAGAAGGGAGCGCTGGAATGGGATTGACCACAGCCAACACCACACTCGTGGCTCCGCAGCCGAAAGGCATTCTTGACCCGCGCACGGGCAAGCCTGTCGGTTCCGACGATGCTTTCTTCAACGATCTGAACAGCGAACTGTCCGATAAGGGCTTCATCGTCACATCTGCTGACGCTCTGATCACTTGGGCGCGTACCGGTTCGCTGATGTGGATGACCTTCGGTCTCGCCTGCTGCGCTGTGGAAATGATGCACATTTCCATGCCGCGCTACGACGCCGAACGGTTTGGTATCGCACCGCGCGCGTCTCCGCGTCAGTCCGATGTGATGATCGTTGCAGGGACGCTGACAAACAAGATGGCGCCCGCTCTGCGCAAGGTCTACGACCAGATGCCTGAGCCGCGCTATGTGATCTCGATGGGTTCCTGCGCCAATGGCGGCGGCTACTACCACTATTCCTATTCGGTGGTTCGTGGCTGTGACCGCGTGGTTCCGGTCGATATCTACGTGCCGGGCTGCCCGCCCACTGCGGAAGCGCTGCTTTACGGCATTCTTATGCTGCAAAAGAAGATCCGCCGCACGGGTACGATCGAGCGTTAATCCGGTCACTGGACCGGTTTGCGTCATACAGGTTTTGTTAGGGTTCGACTGACACCGCCGCGTGGGATTTCTCCCAAAAGTCTCCCAGGGCATGTGCAGTGTGAGTTCTAAATAAGGAAGTTAGGGAAATGAGCGAAGAAGCTCTCGGTGAACTTTCCGGCTACATCAAGGAACGCCTCGGCGATGCAATCGAAGAGGCGAAGCTGGCCTATGGCGAGCTGACGCTTTCTGTTCCGGTGACGAGCCTTATCAGCGTTCTGACCTTCCTGCGTGACGATGTTCAATGCCAGTTCGTCAATCTGACGGATATTTCCGGCGTTGACTACCCGCAGCGCGCCAATCGCTTCGATGTGGTCTATCAGCTGATGTCGCCGCGTCAGAACCAGCGCATCCGCGTCAAGGTTCAGGCAGACGAAGACACGCTGGTTCCATCGGCGGTTTCGGTTTTCGTTGGCGCCGAATGGTATGAACGCGAAACCTACGACATGTATGGCGTGCTGTTCTCCGGCCACCCGGATCTGCGTCGCCTCCTGACCGACTATGGTTTTGAAGGCCATCCGCTGCGCAAGGATTTCCCGCTGACCGGCTTTGTGGAAGTGCGTTACAGCGACGAGCTGAAGCGCGTCATCTACGAGCCTGTCGAACTGCGTCAGGAATTCCGCAATTTCGATTTTCTCTCGCCATGGGAAGGGACGGAATACGTCCTGCCGGGCGATGAGAAGGCAAAGACGAACTGAGCGACGGGAAGCTGAACATGGCTGAGACTCAGGTCCGCAATTTCAATATCAACTTTGGTCCGCAGCACCCTGCCGCGCACGGTGTGCTGCGTCTGGTGCTTGAACTCGACGGCGAAGTCGTCGACCGCGTCGATCCGCATATCGGTCTGCTGCATCGCGGCACCGAGAAGCTGATGGAAGCCAAAACCTATCTTCAGGCTGTGCCTTATCTCGACCGCCTCGACTACGTGGCGCCGATGAACCAGGAACATGCCTATGCGCTTGCCGTTGAACGCCTTATGGGCATCGACGTGCCGAAGCGCGGTCAGTTGATCCGCGTTCTCTATTCGGAAATCGGCCGTATCCTGAACCACCTTCTGAACGTGACCACGCAGGCCATGGACGTTGGCGCGCTGACGCCGCCACTTTGGGGCTTCGAAGAGCGCGAAAAGCTGATGGTGTTCTACGAACGCGCCTGTGGCGCGCGTATGCACGCTGCCTATTTCCGTCCGGGTGGCGTCCATCAGGACCTGCCGGATCAGCTCGTTGAAGACATCGGCAAATGGATCGATCCGTTCTTCAAGACGCTCAACAACCTTGATGACCTCATCACGCCGAACCGTATTTTCAAGCAGCGTAACGTCGATATCGGCGTGGTGTCGCTGGAAGATGCATGGGCATGGGGTTTCTCGGGCGTCATGGTGCGCGGTTCGGGCGCTGCATGGGATCTGCGCAAGTCGCAGCCTTATGAGTGCTACAACGAGATGGAATTCGATATTCCGATTGGCAAGAACGGCGACTGCTATGACCGCTACCTGATCCGCATGGAAGAAATGCGCCAGTCGGCGCGCATCATGCGCCAGTGCGTTGACCTGCTTCTCGGCAAGGAGCGCGTCGGTCCGGTTTCCAATACCGACAACAAGATCGTGCCGCCGAAGCGCGGCGAGATGAAGCGTTCAATGGAAGCGCTCATCCACCACTTCAAGCTTTACACGGAAGGCTACCATGTGCCTGCCGGTGAAGTTTACGCAGCAGTTGAAGCGCCGAAGGGCGAATTTGGCGTCTTCCTCGTTTCGGACGGCTCCAACAAACCTTATCGCTGCAAGCTGCGCGCTCCGGGCTTTGCCCATCTTCAGGCCATGGATTTCCTGTGCCGCGGCCATATGCTGGCTGACGTGTCGGCAATTCTTGGCTCGCTCGATATCGTGTTTGGTGAGGTTGACCGCTGATGTCCGTTCGCCGTCTCGCAGATGATGCCGTCCAGCCAGCCGCTTTCGCGTTCAACGCGGAAAATCAGGACTGGGCGCACAAGACGATTGCAAAATTCCCCGATGGCCGTCAGCAGTCGGCTGTCATTCCGTTGCTCATGCGTGCGCAGGAGCAGGACGGCTGGGTCACGAAAGCTGCCATTGAACATGTGGCAGCCATGCTCGACATGCCGCTGATCCGCGTTCTGGAAGTCGCTACTTTCTATACGCAGTTCCAGCTGAAACCGGTCGGCACGCGCGCTCACATTCAGGTTTGCGGTACGACCCCGTGCATGTTGCGTGGCTCTGAAGCGCTGATGGATGTCTGCCGTCACAAGATCAACCACGATCCCTTCGAGCTTAATGCCGACGGTACGCTGTCGTGGGAAGAAGTCGAATGCCAGGGCGCTTGCGCCAATGCACCGATGGTCATGATCTTCAAGGACGCCTATGAAGATCTGACGCCGGAACGCCTTGCTGAGATCATCGACGCTTTCGAAGCTGGCAAGGGCGACACCGTCAAGCCGGGCCCGCAGATCGACCGCGTCACGTCGGAGCCGCTCAACGGCCTGACCGCGCTGACCGAAGATCTGGACTACAAGAAGATCGGTCTCGAAACCCGCAAGGCATCGGATGCCGCCACCGCCAAGGCGAAGGCTGAAGCGGAGGCAAAGGCCAAGGCGGAAGCCGAAGCCAAGGCCGCCGAGGAAAAGGCAGCGGAAGCGGCAAAGGCCGCCACGCCGTCCAACGCCGCAAAGCCGGTCACCAATGCGCCGGAAACCGATCCGGCCCTGAAGTCGCCTTCGGACGTCAAGGTATCGAACGCCGCCGAAAAGGCTGCCTCCGTCGATACGAAACAGGCTTTCAAGCTGGACGACAAGAACCGTCCGGTCGCCATGGAGCGCCCGGAAGCCGTTGACGACCTGAAGCTGATCTCCGGCGTTGGTCCGAAGATCGAGGCTACACTGCACGAACTCGGCATCTTCACCTTCAAGCAGGTTGCTGCCTGGAAGAAGGCCGAGCGTGAATGGGTTGACGGCTATCTCAGCTTCCACGGTCGCATCGAGCGCGAAGACTGGGTGAAGCAAGCCAAGGCTTTGGCCAAGGGCGGCGTCGAGGAATACATCAAGGTATTCGGAAAGAAGCCGGTATGATGACTTCGATATTCGCAAACACGAACGGAAACAGGTGAGACATGCTGGCTGATAAAGATCGCATCTTCACCAATATTTACGGCTTCAAGGATCGCTCCCTCAAGGGTGCCATGGCGCGTGGCCATTGGGACAACACGAAGGGCTTCATCGAAAAGGGCCGTGACTGGATCATCGACGAGATGAAGGCGTCGGGCCTGCGTGGCCGCGGTGGCGCCGGCTTCCCGACGGGTCTCAAGTGGTCGTTCATGCCCAAGCAGAGCGACGGTCGTCCGCACTATCTCGTCGTCAATGCCGACGAATCGGAGCCCGGCACCTGCAAGGACCGCGAAATTCTGCGCCACGATCCGCATACGCTGATCGAAGGCTGCGTGATCGCCGGTTGCGCCATGGGCGCGCATACCGCCTATATTTATATGCGCGGTGAATTCATGCGCGAGCGTGAAGCCCTGCAAGCCGCAATCGACGAATGCTACGAAGCCGGTCTGCTTGGCAAGGACAACAAGTGCGGCTGGGACATGGACATTTTCGTCACCCATGGCGCTGGCGCTTATATCTGCGGCGAGGAAACCGCGCTGCTCGAAAGCCTTGAAGGCAAGAAGGGCCAGCCGCGCCTGAAGCCGCCATTCCCGGCGAATATGGGTCTTTATGGCTGTCCGACGACCGTGAACAACGTGGAATCGATTGCGGTTGCGCCGACGATCCTGCGTCGCGGCGGCGCATGGTTCTCGTCCATCGGCCGTCCGAACAATGTCGGCACCAAGCTGTTCCAGGTTTCGGGCCATGTGAACACGCCTTGCGTGGTGGAAGAGGGCCTCGGCATTCCCTTCCGCGAACTGATCGAAAAGCACGCCGGCGGCATTCGCGGCGGCTGGGACAATCTGCTGGCGGTTATTCCCGGCGGCGCATCCTGCCCGGTCATCAAGGGCGAGGACATGATGGACGCCATCATGGATTTCGACGGCATGCGCGACAAGAAATCGTCGTTCGGCACCGGCGGCCTGATCGTCATGGACAAGTCCACCGACATCATCAAGGCGATTGCCCGTCTGTCGGCGTTCTTCAAGCATGAAAGCTGCGGCCAGTGCACGCCGTGCCGCGAAGGCACCGGCTGGATGTGGCGCGTGATGGAACGCATGGTCAAGGGCAATGCGCAGAAGCGCGAGATCGACATGCTGTTTGACGTGACCAAGCAGATTGAAGGTCACACGATCTGCGCGCTTGGCGATGCGGCTGCATGGCCGATTCAGGGTCTGATCCGCAATTTCCGTCCGGAGATTGAAAAGCGCATTGATGATTATACACGCAACGCCGTGCAGAGCCGCAATATCCGTCTGGAAGCAGCAGAATAAGGCTGAACGGTTTGTGTGAGCCTGCCCGACAGGGCATGGCCCCGAAAAGTGCCTGGCGGTTTTCGGAAAAGGTCACGCCAATACAAGGGCAGGCGCAAGAGTTTGAGATCTGGAAAATGCGGCTTAAGCCGCAGGTTTGGATAAACGATGGCAAAGATCAAGGTTGACGGCACAGAGATCGAAGTACCCGATCACTATACGCTCCTTCAGGCTGCCGAAGCCGCGGGCGCTGAAGTGCCGCGGTTCTGTTTCCACGAACGGCTTTCCATCGCCGGAAACTGCCGTATGTGTCTGGTTGAAGTAAAGGGCGGACCGCCGAAGCCGGCGGCATCCTGCGCCATGGGCGTGCGGGATCTGCGTCCCGGCCCGAACGGCGAAGCCCCTGAAATCTTCACCAACACGCCGATGGTCAAGAAGGCCCGCGAAGGCGTGATGGAATTCCTGCTGATCAACCACCCGCTGGATTGCCCGATCTGCGATCAGGGCGGCGAGTGCGATCTGCAGGATCAAGCAATGGCTTTCGGCACCGACGGTTCGCGCTATCGCGAAAACAAGCGCGCGGTCGAAAACAAATATATCGGCCCGCTCGTCAAGACGGTGATGACGCGCTGCATTCACTGCACGCGCTGCGTCCGCTTCACGACGGAAGTGGCTGGCATTTCCGAACTCGGCCTCATCGGCCGTGGTGAAGACGCCGAGATCACCACCTATCTCGAACGCGCCATGACCTCGGAATTGCAGGGCAACGTGATCGACCTTTGCCCGGTTGGCGCTCTGACCTCGCGTCCTTACGCGTTCCAGGCGCGTCCGTGGGAATTGAACAAGACTGAAACCATCGATGTGATGGACGCGGTCGGTTCGAACATCCGCGTCGATACGCGTGGCCGCGAAGTGATGCGCATCATGCCGCGCGTCAACGAAGCGGTGAACGAAGAGTGGATTTCCGACAAGACCCGCTTCATCTGGGACGGCCTGCGCACCCAGCGCCTCGACCGCCCTTATGTTCGCAAGGATGGTCGTCTGGTCGCCGCAAGCTGGCCGGAAGCCTTCGCCGCTATCGCCGCCAAGGTTTCCGCAACGTCGGCTGATAAGATCGGCGCTGTAGCAGGCGATCTGGCTTCGGTTGAAGAAATCTATGCGCTGAAGGGCCTCATGGCTTCGCTCGGCTCTGCCAATATCGACAGCCGTCAGGATGGCGCAGCCGTTGATCCGGCTCTCGGTCGTGCAAGCTATCTCTTCAACGCGACCATCGAAGGCATTGAAAACGCTGATGCTCTGCTCATCATCGGTTCCAATCCACGCGTTGAAGCCGCCGTTCTGAACGCACGTATTCGCAAGCGTCAGCGCATGGGCCATTTCCCGGTCGCTCTGATCGGCGAACAGGCAGAACTGCGTTACAATTACGAATATCTGGGCGCAGGTGCCGACACACTGGCATCCGTCGCTGCTGGCGCCAACGCTTTCCGCGACGTGCTGGCCAAGGCCGAACGTCCGCTGATCATCATCGGTCAGGGCGCGCTCACCGGCGAAAACGGTCGTGCGGTTCTGGCGACGGCCGCCAAGCTTGCTCAGGACGTTGGCGCGATCAAGGATGAGTGGAACGGCTTCTCCGTTCTGCACACTGCCGCTTCGCGCGTTGGCGCTCTGGACCTCGGCTTTGTGCCGGGTGAGGGCGGCAAGGCAGCTGGCGACATGCTGGGCAATCTGGATGTCGTGTTCCTGCTCGGTGCAGACGAACTCGACATGACCCGTAAGGGCCCGAGCTTCGTTGTTTACATCGGCACGCACGGCGATGCCGGTGCGCATGCAGCCGACGTGATCCTGCCGGGCGCAGCCTATACGGAAAAGTCGGGCACCTGGCTCAACACCGAAGGTCGCGTACAGCTTGGCAGCCGCGCCGGTTTCGCACCGGGCGAAGCGAAGGAAGACTGGGCAATCCTGCGCGCTCTGTCGGACAGCCTTGGCAAGCGCCTGCCGTTCGATAGCTTGCAGCAGCTTCGCGCCAAGCTTTATGCGGACTACCCGCACATGCTGGCCATCGACACCATCACGCCTGCTTCCGCCGACGATCTCGTCGCGCTGGCAGCTAAGGCTTCCAACCTGGGCGGCGGCGCTGCGTTCGTTTCCCCGGTCAAGGACTTCTACCTGACGAACCCAATTGCGCGCGCTTCCGCCGTCATGGCCGAATGCTCGGCGCTCGCGGCTGGCGGCTTCCAGCAGGCTGCCGAGTAAGCGAGAGAGAGACGGAACAATGGAAGGAATTTTTGCAGCTTACGTCTTACCCGCGCTGATCATGGCGCTGAAGTCGGTCGTTCTGCTCGTCGTATTGCTGATCGTCGTCGCTTACCTGCTTTATGCGGATCGCAAGATCTGGGCAGCGGTGCAGCTTCGTCGCGGCCCTAACGTTGTCGGTCCCTGGGGTCTGTTCCAGGCTTTCGCCGACTTGTTGAAGTTCGTCTTCAAGGAACCAATCATTCCGTCGGGCGCAAACAAGGGTGTCTTCCTCCTTGCGCCCTTCGTCTCTGCCGTTCTCGCAATGGCAACCTGGGCCGTTATCCCGGTCAATGAAGGCTGGGCTATCGCCAACATCAATGTCGGCATTCTCTATATATTCGCCATTTCTTCGCTTGAAGTTTACGGCGTGATCATGGGCGGCTGGGCCTCCAACTCGAAGTACCCGTTCCTCGGCGCGCTTCGTTCGGCGGCGCAGATGGTTTCCTACGAAGTTTCCATCGGCTTTGTGATTGTCACCGTTCTCTTGACGGTTGGCTCGCTCAACCTGACCGACATTGTGCTTTCGCAGAACACCGGCCTCGGCACCATGCTCGGCCTGCCTGCATCGTTCCTCGACTGGAACTGGCTCTGCCTGTTCCCGATGTTCGTGATCTTCTTCATTTCGGCGCTTGCTGAAACGAACCGTCCGCCTTTCGATCTTGTCGAAGCTGAATCCGAACTCGTGGCCGGTCACATGATCGAATATTCATCCACGCCGTTCCTTCTGTTCTTCCTCGGCGAGTATGTGGCGATCACGCTGATGTGCGCCCTGATGACCACGCTCTTCCTCGGCGGCTGGCTGCCTCCGGTTGACGTTTGGTTCCTCAATTGGGTTCCGGGCATCATCTGGTTCATGCTCAAGCTCTGCCTCTGCTTCTTCATGTTCGCCATGGTGAAGGCTTTCGTACCGCGTTACCGCTATGACCAACTGATGCGTCTGGGTTGGAAGGTTTTCCTGCCGATCTCGCTCTTCATGGTTGTCGCCACCGCGACCTTCCTCAAAGTCTTCGGTCTGGCGTAAGGAGTAATAACAATGGCTTCAATCGCTCAAGCAGCCAAATCGCTCCTTCTCAAGGAATTCGTCGGCGCGTTCTTTCTTTCCATGCGCCAGTTCTTCGCGCCGAAGGCGACGTTGAACTACCCGCATGAAAAGGGCCCCGTTTCGCCCCGTTTCCGCGGCGAACATGCGCTGCGCCGTTATCCCAACGGTGAAGAACGCTGCATCGCCTGCAAGCTTTGCGAAGCAATCTGCCCGGCGCAGGCCATCACCATCGAGGCCGGTCCGCGCCGCAACGACGGCACCCGCCGTACGGTGCGTTACGATATCGACATGGTGAAGTGCATTTATTGCGGCTTCTGCCAGGAAGCATGTCCGGTGGATGCCATCGTCGAAGGCCCGAACTTCGAGTTCGCGACCGAGACGCGCGAAGAGCTTTACTACGACAAGGACAAGCTCCTCGCCAATGGTGACCGTTGGGAACGCGAAATCGCGCGCAATATCGCGATGGATGCGCCTTATCGCTGATCGGGTTCCCGATCAGTTCGAGTGTCAGATCGAATTTTCGGTCAGTCCGATGCTCGGACAAGAGTTTATGAATAAAGCGGGCAAAGCAATAGGGCTTTGCTCACGGAAAGGTGTTGGGGGATCCCCATGCTGACAGGTATTGCGGCAGCGTTTTTCTATCTGTTCGCTTTCATCATGATCGCAAGCGCGTTCATGGTGATTGCGGCACGCAACCCCGTGCATTCGGTGCTGTTTCTGATCCTCACATTCTTCAATGCGGCAGCTCTGTTCCTGCTGACCGGGGCCGAGTTCCTCGCCATGATCCTGCTCGTCGTTTACGTCGGCGCTGTGGCGGTTCTCTTCCTCTTCGTCGTCATGATGTTGGATGTGGATTTCTCGGAACTGAAGCGCGGTGCGCTGCAATATGCGCCGGTCGGCGCTCTGGTCGGGTTGATCCTGCTGGGCGAACTGATCTTCGTCTTCGCGAGCAACATGTTTGCACCGAAGCTGGGGCAGGGCGCTGTGCCGATCCCGAATATCGCCGAGCGGTCCAATACCGCTGCTCTGGGCGACATTCTCTACACCGACTTCGTCTTCTACTTCCAGGTTGCTGGTCTCGTCCTTCTGGTCGCGATGATCGGCGCTATCGTTCTGACGCTGCGGCACAAGCCGAATGTCAAGCGCCAGTCCATCTCGGCCCAGGTTGCTCGCACGCCCGAAACGGCGATTGAGATCAAGAAGGTCGAAACGGGCAAAGGCATCTAAGGATAAGCATATGGAAATCGGTATCGCTCATTATCTGACCGTTTCGGCCATCCTGTTCACGCTTGGCGTCTTCGGCATCTTTTTGAACCGCAAGAACGTCATCGTTATCCTGATGTCCATCGAATTGATCCTGCTTTCGGTCAATCTCAACTTCGTGGCGTTCTCCAGCCAGCTCGGCGACATGGTCGGGCAGGTCTTCGCCCTTTTCGTTCTGACTGTTGCGGCTGCTGAAGCGGCCATCGGTCTGGCAATTCTCGTTGTTTTCTTCCGTAATCGCGGTTCCATCGCGGTGGAAGACGTCAATGTTATGAAAGGTTGACGGGCAAATGCTCTACTACGCGATCGTCTTCCTTCCGCTTATCGGCTTTCTTATTGCTGGCTTGTTCGGCAATAAGATCGGCGCAAAAGCGAGTGAATACATCACTTCCGGCCTTATGGTTATCGTCGCGATCTGCTCGTGGATCGTGTTCTTCCAGATTCCAATGGGCGACGGTGAAACTGTGCGCATTCCGGTGCTGCATTGGGTCACGTCCGGTTCGCTGTCCTTCGATTGGGCGCTGCGTGTCGATACGCTGACCGGCGTCATGCTCGTTGTCGTGAACTCGGTTTCGGCTCTCGTGCATATCTATTCGATTGGATATATGCACCACGATCCCCATCGTCCGCGCTTCTTCGCCTATCTGTCGCTGTTCACCTTCGCGATGCTCATGCTGGTTACGTCGGACAATCTGGTTCAGATGTTCTTCGGCTGGGAAGGCGTGGGTCTGGCGTCCTATCTTCTGATCGGTTTCTGGTTCAAGAAGCCTTCGGCCAATGCCGCCGCCATGAAGGCCTTCGTCGTCAACCGCGTTGGTGACTTCGGCTTCCTGCTTGGCATCTTCGGCCTGTTCGCTCTGTTCCAGTCGGTTGATTACAACACGATCTTCGCTGCTGCCGCCAATTATCTGCCGGCAGAAGGCGCTGCGGATGCAGGTCAGGTCGTACTGAACTTCCTCGGCTATGAACTGCACAAGGAAACGGCACTGACCGTTGTCTGCCTGCTTCTGTTCATGGGTGCGATGGGTAAGTCGGCGCAGTTCCTGCTGCACACCTGGCTTCCGGACGCTATGGAAGGCCCGACACCTGTTTCGGCTCTCATTCACGCTGCAACCATGGTGACCGCGGGTGTGTTCATGGTCGCGCGCATGTCGCCGATCTTCGAACTGTCGCATACAGCTCTTCTGGTCGTCACCATCATCGGCGCCACCACCGCATTCTTTGCGGCAACGGTTGCCCTGGTGCAGAACGATATCAAGCGCGTTATCGCTTATTCGACCTGTTCGCAGCTGGGCTATATGTTCGTGGCTCTCGGCGTGGGCGCTTACGGCGCTGCGGTGTTCCACCTGTTCACGCACGCCTTCTTCAAGGCTCTCCTGTTTCTTTGCGCCGGTTCGGTTATCCATTCCGTGTCGGAAGAGCAGGACATGCGTCGCATGGGGGGCTTACGCAAGCTGATCCCGGTTACCTACTGGATGATGCTCATCGGTACGGTTGCTATTACGGGTCTTGGCATTCCGGGCACGATTATCGGTACGGCAGGCTTTTTCTCGAAGGATGCGATCATTGAATCGACGTTCGCTTCGCACAGCCCGGCTGCTGGCTACGCCTTCACGCTGCTCGTCGTCTCGGCTCTGTTCACGAGCTTCTATTCCTGGCGTCTAATTTTTATGACCTTCTTCGGCAAGCCGCGCGCTTCGGCGGAAGTCATGCATCACGTCCATGAATCGCCGCCCGTGATGCTGGTGCCGTTGTTCGTTCTTGCTGTCGGCGCAATCCTTGCCGGTGTGGTGTTCAAGGAATTCTTCTTCGGTCATGACTATGCCGAATTCTGGAAGGGCGCTCTGTTCACGCTGCCGACCAACGAAATCCTCGATGAATACCATCATGTTCCGACCTGGGTTAAGCTGTCGCCTTTCACAGCTATGATCATCGGCTTCATCGTTGCCTGGATCTTCTACATCCGGTCGCCGGAAATGCCGAAGGCACTGGCAGAACGCCATCGCGGTCTGTACCAGTTCCTGCTGAACAAGTGGTATTTCGACGAACTCTACGACTTCCTCTTCGTTCGTCCGGCCAAGTGGCTCGGTCGTGTCTTCTGGAAGGGTGGCGACGGCTGGCTCATTGACGGCTTCGGTCCGGATGGTATCTCGGCCCGTGTGCTTGATGTCACCAACCGCGTCGTCAAGATGCAGTCCGGATATCTTTATCATTACGCATTCGCGATGCTGATCGGCGTCGCCGCGCTCGTCACCTGGATGATGCTCGGGAGCTCTTTCTGATGACCGACTGGCCAATTCTCTCAACGGTCACGTTTCTGCCGCTCGTCGGCGCGTTACTGATCCTTCTGATCAAGGACGACAGCGAGGCTTCGCGTCGCAACATCCGCAACGTCGCTTTGCTGACAACGGTGTTCGTCTTTATCCTGTCGCTCGTCGTCTGGGCTGGGTTCGATAATTCGAACGCTGGCTTCCAGATGGTCGAGCAGGTCGACTGGATGGGCGGCGGTATCAGCTACCATATGGGCGTGGACGGTATCTCCGTCCTGTTCGTGGTGCTGTCCGCTTTCCTGATGCCGTTCTGCATTCTTGCAAGCTGGGTGTCTGTCGAAAAGCGCGTCAAGGAATATATGATCGCGTTCCTCATTCTGGAAACGCTCATGATCGGCGTGTTCTGCGCGCTCGACCTCTTCCTGTTCTACGTGTTCTTCGAAGCAAGCCTTATCCCGATGTTCATCATCATCGGCGTGTGGGGCGGCAAGCGTCGCGTTTATGCAAGCTTGAAGTTCTTCCTTTATACGCTGCTGGGCTCCGTGCTGATGCTCATCGCCATCATGGCCATGTATTGGCAGGCTGGCACGATGAACATCGTCGAACTGCAGAAGTTCAGCTTCCCCGCTGGCATGCAAACATGGCTATGGCTTGCCTTCTTCGCGTCGTTTGCGGTCAAGATGCCGATGTGGCCGGTCCACACCTGGCTTCCGGATGCGCACGTTGAAGCGCCGACGGCAGGCTCGGTCATTCTGGCCGGTATCCTTCTGAAGCTCGGCGGCTACGGCTTCCTGCGTTTCTCGCTGCCGATGTTCCCGCTGGCTTCTGCCGATTTCGCGCCGCTTGTCTTCACGCTGTCGGTGATCGCCATCATCTACACGTCTCTGGTGGCTCTGGTTCAGGAAGACATCAAGAAACTGATTGCTTACTCGTCCGTCGCACACATGGCCTATGTGACCATGGGTATCTTCGCGGCCAATGAGCAGGGCATTCAGGGCGCAATCTTCCAGATGCTTTCGCACGGTATCGTGTCGGGCGCGCTCTTCCTTTGCGTCGGCGTGATCTATGACCGTATGCATACCCGTGAGATCGCGGCGTTCGGCGGTCTGGTGAACAACATGCCGAAATATGCGGTGGCCTTCCTCATCTTCACGATGGCGAATGTCGGCCTGCCGGGTACTTCGGGCTTCATCGGTGAATTCCTGACGCTGTTCGGTGTGTTCCGGGTCAATACCTGGGTGGCGCTGTTCGCAACCACGGGCGTCATTCTCTCGGCGGCCTATGCGCTGTGGCTTTACCGCAAGGTGATCTTCGGTGCGCTCGACAAGGAAAGCCTCAAGGCGCTCCTCGATCTCAGCCCGCGTGAGAAGATCATTCTCTATCCGCTCGTGGTACTCACCATCTTCTTCGGCGTGTATCCGGCACCGGTCTTCAATGCGACTGCAAGTGCTGTGACCGCTCTGGTTCAACATTACGACGCTGCAATTGGCGGAGCCGCCAATGCAATGCTGGCACAGTAAGAAAATAAAGGCGTAAGGTCATGCAGACTGATCTGATAGCTCATCTGACCCTTGCAGCGCCGGAGGTTCTCCTGGCTGTAGGCGCCTTGGCACTGCTTATGATCGGCGTGTTCTCTGGCGAGCGTGCAACCACGCTCGTCAACGGACTGTCCGTCGCAGTGCTGATTGCAGCGCTGGCACTGGTTGTTCTATTCCCGGCGAACGGTTCCGCTTTCGGCGGCGCCATCGTCAATGACGGTTTTGGCCGCTTCATGAAGGTGCTGACGCTGATCGGCTCCATCGTCACGCTCGTCATGTCGGTCGGTTTCGCCAAGGCGGAAAAGTTCGACAAGTTCGAGTTCCCGGTCCTGATCGTCATTTCGACGCTCGGCATGCTGTTGATGGTGTCGGCCTCCAACATGCTGTCACTTTATCTCGGTCTCGAACTGCAGTCGCTGGCGCTTTACGTACTGGCTGCGTTCAACCGCGACAGCGTTCGCTCCACAGAAGCCGGTCTGAAATATTTCGTTCTCGGCTCGCTGTCCTCGGGCATGCTGCTTTACGGCATCTCGCTTGTTTACGGCTATACCGGCCATATCGGTTTCGCCGAAATCGCCCAGGCTGTTTCGGGCGGCCAGCGTGAGCTTGGTCTGGTGTTCGGTCTGGTCTTCATTCTGGCCGGTCTGGCATTCAAGATTTCCGCCGTTCCGTTCCACATGTGGACGCCGGACGTCTATGAAGGTGCGCCGACCCCGGTAACGGCCTTCTTTGCCGCCGCTCCGAAGATGGCCGCCATGGCGCTTATCATCCGCGTCGTCTCCGAAGCCTTCGCTCCGGTCACCCATGACTGGCAGCAGGTTGTGATCTTCATCGCAATCGCTTCGATGGTTCTCGGTGCCTTCGCCGCTATCGGCCAGCGCAATATCAAGCGTCTGATGGCTTATTCGTCGATCAGCCACATGGGCTATGCCCTTGTGGGTCTGGCTGCTGGTACGGCCATCGGTGTGAAGGGCGTGGCCATTTACATGGCGATCTATCTTGCCATGACGCTCGGCACCTTTGCCTTCATTCTCGCCATGCGCACCAAGGATGGCAATGTTGAGAACATCGGCGATCTGGCCGGTCTGTCGCGCACCAATCCGGTGCTGGCAACGATCATGACGATCTTCCTGTTCTCACTCGCTGGGATCCCGCCGCTCGCCGGATTCTTCGGCAAGTGGTACACCTTCCTTGCTGCCGTGCAGGCCGGTCTTTACCCGCTGGCGATCATCGGTATCGTGGCTTCGGTCGTGGGCGCGTTCTACTACCTGCGCATGATCAAGATCATGTGGTTCGATGAGCCGGTTGGTGGTTTCGTGCCGGTCGCGGGCGAGCTGCGTCTCGTTCTCGGCGTTACGGGCGCTTTCGTGCTCTTCTACGTCTTCCTCGCTGGTCCAATCGGCGGATTTGCCGAAGCCGCAGCAAAGACGTTCTTCTAAGCAAACTGTGACAGGTGATCGAATGCATTTTGCGCTTTCGCCTGTCGCCGAAAATGCTGGCTACCGTCTCGAGGTTTTCGAGACGGTAGGCTCCACAAACGCGGTGGCTCTGGAACGAGCAGCTGGCGGTGATCCGGGCAAGCTCTGGCTTGTCTCGAAGAGGCAGGAAAGTGGACGCGGAAGACGCGGTCGCGCCTGGTCTACTCCGGAAGGCAATCTGGCCTCCACACTTCTTCTGATCGAATCCTACGAATTGAAAACGGCGGCAACGCTCGGTTTCGTTGCGGGCCTGTCGCTGGCCGATGCTCTGGAAGCGGCTTTTGCAGCAACCGGACCAGCCGTGCCGCCGAAGATCGGCCTGAAATGGCCCAACGATGTGCTGCTGGATGGTGCGAAACTGTCGGGCATTCTGCTGGAATCATCAATTCTCGCCAAGGATAGCTTTGCGGTCGCCATCGGTATCGGCACCAATGTCGTGGCCTTTCCCGACGATCTGCCCTATGCCGCGACATCGCTCAATGCGCTTGGCAGCAAGTGCGATGCCGAAACGCTGTTTGCAGCCCTTTCCGACGCATGGTCGGTCAATTATCGTGTCTGGGACGAGGGACGTGGGCTGGATACGATCCGCAAACGCTGGCTGGAGCGGGCGCATGGTCTTGGTGGAAATGTCACGATGCAGGTTGAAGGCAAGGTCATCGAAGGCCGGTTCGAGACCATCGATGAAGCCTGCCGTTTCGTGATCCGCGACAATGAGGGTGCACGCGTAACGGTCACAGCGGGTGATGTTTATTTCGGAACGGCTGCAACACTGCGTAAATAACAGCTTTCTTTTTCTTGCCGGGGTTGCAACTAAAGCCATTTAGGTTCAGTGGATGCGGCGAAAGCATGTCTTCCTGAAGTGCAAACTGATCCGGTTCCACTTTATAAGCAGGGTATAATTACAGAGGAAATTTCATGGCCCGATCCAATAACCCGGAACTCGTCTTTCTGCCGCTCGGCGGCGTGGGCGAAATCGGCATGAATCTCGCTATGTACGGCTTTGGACCTGCGGATAATCGCGAATGGCTGGTCGTCGACATGGGCGTGAGCTTTGCCGGGCCGGAACAGCCGGGCGCCGACCTCATCCTGCCGGATATTCGCTATCTTGAAGCGGAAAAGAATAATGTGCGCGGTATCATCATCACCCACGCGCATGAAGACCATTTTGGTGCGCTGCTCGATCTGTGGCCGCGCCTGAAGGTTCCAGTCTATGCGACGCCGTTCACCGCCGGTCTGCTGGAAGCCAAGCGCCAGTCCGAGATCAGCGCGCCGGAAATTCCGATCACCGTCTACAAGGCTGGTGAAAAGTTCGAAGTTGGCCCGTTTAAGGTTGAAGCGGTCGCTGTCACGCACTCGATCCCGGAACCTGTATCGCTCGCGATCACCACGCCGCTCGGCACGGTCGTGCATACCGGCGACTGGAAGATGGACCCGGAACCGTCGCTCGGTCCCGTCATCGATGAAGCGCGCTTCCGCGCCATTGGCGATGCCGGTGTTTTGGCGCTGATCTGCGATTCCACCAATGCCATGCGCGAGGGTGAATCCCCGTCGGAACGTCAGGTCGGCGAAAGCCTGCGCGAGCTGATCGAGAATGCGCGTGGACGCGTGGCGATCACCACCTTTTCTTCCAATGTGGGCCGCATACGCTCCATCACGGAGGCGGCGCGCGATGCGGGCCGTCAGGTTCTGGTCGTCGGTCGCTCGATGAAGCGCGCGATTTCTGTCGCGACCGAGCTTGGCTATATGGAAGGCCTGCCGGAATATCTGAGCGAAGAGGATTACGGCTATATTCCGCGTGAAAACGTGGTGATGATCCTGACCGGCAGTCAGGGCGAGCCGCGTGCAGCACTTGCCAAGCTGGCCCGCGATGAAATGCGCAGTCTGGCCCTGTCGCCGGGCGATACGGTCATTTATTCGTCGCGCGCCATTCCGGGCAACGAAAAAGCCATTCTCGACATCAAGAACCGCCTGATCGACCGGGGCATCAAGATCATCGGCGACGATGATGCATTGGTGCACGTCTCCGGCCATCCGCGTCGCAGCGAATTGAAGCGTATGTATTCCTGGGTTCGCCCGCAAATTCTCGTTCCGGTGCATGGCGAAGCTGCGCATCTGGTGGCGCAGGGCTCGCTTGGCGCGATGGAAGGGATCGGGCAGGTCGCCCAGATCCGCAATGGCGACGTGCTGCGTCTTGCCCCCGGCAAGGCCGAAATTATCGACGAAGCGCCGATTGGCCGTATCTACAAGGACGGCAAGCTGATCGGTGACGAGGAAGAGATCGGCATGGTCGAGCGCCGCAAGCTCGCTTATGTCGGCCATGTCGCCGTTTCCATCCTGCTGGACCGCGACCACAAGCTTCTCGACGAACCCGATCTGGTGACATTTGGTCTGCCGGAAGAAGACGGTCAGGGCGAGTTGATGGAAGACATCCTGCTCGATGCGGTCGTCGAGGCCGTCGATAGCATTCCCCGCGTCCGCCGCAAGGATGTCGAGCTGGTGCGTGAATCCGCGCGCCGCGCGGTGCGCGCTGCGGCAAATCAGACGTGGGGCAAAAAGCCTGTGGTGACCGTATTCGTGAATAGGATACGCTGACCGTCACGCTATAAATATGCAGCAAGGGAGGTGCTGATGCTCGAACGTTTGAACCATGTCGCGATTGCCGTTCCGGATATCGAGGCTGCGTCCGCGCTTTATCGTGGCAAACTGGCTGCAAATGTCGGCGCGCCGCAGGCCTTGCCGGAACACGGTGTGACCGTGGTTTTCATCGACGTAGGCAACACGAAAATCGAGCTGCTGGAGCCTTTGGGTGAGGGATCACCCATTGCAGCCTTCCTCGAAAAGAACCCGTCCGGTGGTGTGCACCATCTCTGCTATGAGGTGGAGGACATTATCGCAGCGCGGGATAAGCTCAAGGCGGAAGGCGCACGTATTCTCGGCGATGGAGAGCCGAAGACCGGCGCCCATGGCAAGCCGGTCCTGTTTCTGCACCCGAAAGACTTCAACGGCACGCTGATTGAGCTGGAGGAAGTGTAATCATGTCCATCATGTCCGGCATTGCGATCTATTTCATTATCTGGTGGACGTCGCTTTTTGCGCTGCTGCCGGTCGGCCTGCGCACACAGGCTGAAGAAAATAATGTCACGCTCGGCACGGTCGCCAGTGCTCCGGCCACGCCGCGCATCGGTCGCGCCTTTCTGCGCACCACAGTTGTCGCCACGCTTATCTTCGCTGCCTATTATTACGTGACGCAGATCAGCGGTTTTGGTCTGGACGACATTCCGCATTTTTTCCCGGATCTGACATAATCGCATTCACGAAACAGAATGAGAAATCCAAGGCTGCCTCATTTTTAGGGAGTCTTTCTTTTATGCGCAAAACAGACTGCTGGGAAATACGCTCTGAATCAAAAACTTATGATCTTATCGTAAGGTGCTGAATTATAACGGACTAAAGGAATTTCATGCTTCGGTCCTCGTTCGCTCTGGTCGCGATATGCGCCTAAGAATAAAACT
Organism: Ochrobactrum sp. C6C9; assembly: GCF_022627935.1. NCBI lineage: Bacteria > Pseudomonadati > Pseudomonadota > Alphaproteobacteria > Hyphomicrobiales > Brucellaceae > Ochrobactrum > Ochrobactrum sp. C6C9. Next base: position 19,663 of record NZ_JABXGB010000006.1, read on the forward strand.
AGTTTTACTTTGGCAACATATTGCAAATATTCGCCTGCAAAAGCAGGTCTATAAATCACACAAATTCAATGGGTTATTGCGCGGCTTTTCGGGAAGCTGACGGCGAGGGTCGCGATCAATGCAAATGCAAAAAAAAAGCAAGGCTTTCGCCTTGCTAATAAAATACGCGTTCGATCCGTTTCCATGTTACTGGCGGCTGCGTAGCTCGCGCCTGGATCCATCCTCCCAAGACTTTGACCGCGTGAAAACAACGGTTTTATTCCGTTGTTGCTCTTATGATGAAAAAAATAGCGAACTGCACAGCTTTTGTCACGAAAAATCTTCTTCTGCGTCATAATTCTTTCGTGAATTTTCCTAAAAGCTAATGATATATCTGTAATATATTGAAATTGAATGTGAATTCGGAGGTGGTGTTTTGTGGCTTTGGGCGTTTTACCTGCCTGTCCTGCCTGTGGATGGTGAAAACCGCTCCGCGCAAAGCTTTTTCAGGCGGGTTTTCAACGCAAGCATAACCCGATAAGAAACCTTCAAATATGCTTAATTTTTGCCTGATTCTTGAAGCAAGCAGGCATTCTCTCTGGATCGGTGGTTACGATGCGTTTGTCGCGGTATTTTTTGCCCATTCTGAAGGAAAATCCTAAAGAGGCGGAAATCGTCTCTCATAGGCTTATGCTGCGTTCGGGTATGATCCGCCAGCAGTCGGCAGGCATCTATTCCTGGCTTCCGATTGGGCTGAAGGTGCTGAACAAGGTCTGCGATATCATCCGTGAAGAGCAGAACCGCGCTGGCGCCAACGAAATCCTGATGCCGACCATCCAGTCCGCCGATCTGTGGCGTGAAAGCGGCCGTTACGACGCTTACGGCAAGGAAATGCTACGTATTCAGGACCGTCAGGAGCGCGAAATGCTCTTCGGCCCGACCAATGAAGAGATGGTCACGGATATTTTCCGTTCCTATGTGCGCTCCTACAAGGATCTGCCGCTTAACCTCTATCATATCCAGTGGAAATTCCGCGACGAAGTCCGCCCGCGTTTCGGCGTGATGCGTTCACGCGAGTTTCTAATGAAGGACGCCTATTCGTTCGACCTCGATTATGAGGGCGCGAAGATGGCCTATTACCGCATGTTCGTCTCCTACCTGCGCACCTTTGCGCGCGTGGGTCTGCAGGCTATCCCGATGCGCGCCGACACCGGCCCGATCGGCGGCGATCTGTCTCACGAATTCATAATTCTGGCTGAAACCGGCGAAAGCCAGGTCTATTGCGACAAGGCCTATCTCGATCTGGCCGTGCCAGGCGCGGATACGGATTTCCGCAACGATGCGCAGCTGACCGATATCGTCAATCGCTGGACAACGCCCTACGCGGCAACTGACGAAATGCATGACGAAGCCGATTGGGCCAAGGTCAAGGCTGATGATCAGGTTTCGGCGCGCGGCATCGAAGTCGGTCACATCTTCCATTTCGGCACAAAATATTCCGAACCGATGGGCGCGAAAGTGCAGGGCCCGGACGGCAAGGAACATCTGGTGTCGATGGGCTCCTACGGCATCGGTCCGTCGCGTCTGGTGGCGGCTGCTATCGAAGCCTTCCACGACGATGCGGGCATCATCTGGCCAAAGGCGATTGCACCGTTCGGCGCAGGCATCGTGAACATGAAGCCCGGTGACGAAGGCTGCGATAGCGTCAGCGAGAAGCTCTACGAAGCACTGACCAATGCCGGTATCGATCCGCTGCTGGACGATACGGATGACCGTCCCGGTGCAAAATTCGCCACCATGGACCTGATCGGCCTGCCGACCCAGGTGATCGTCGGTCCGCGCGGCGTTGCCGCTGGTGAGGTTGAAGTCAAGGACCGCAAGACCGGCGAACGCCAGAACCTGACGGTGGAAGCGGCCATCAACATGCTGACGGCTGAAGCATGAGCGGCGCGGCGGCAGCAAAGTCCGAAGGGCAGGCCAAGGCAGCTGTGAAGCCGCCGAAGTCCGGCCCTTTTTCGGCCTTCGAACGGATGATCGCGTGGCGATATCTGCGTGCGCGCCGCCGTGAAACGTTCATATCGGTTATTGCCGGGTTTTCTTTCACCGGCATCATGCTGGGCGTGGCGACCCTCATCATCGTTATGGCGGTGATGAACGGCTTTCGCGCCGAGCTTTTGACGCGCATTCTCGGCATCAATGGCCATCTGATCATGCAGCCGATTGATCGTCCGCTGGATGATTATGCTGACCTGATCAAGCGTATCGACGGCATTTCCGGCATCAAATTCGCTATTCCGGTGGTGGAAGGACAGGCTCTCGTGCAGGGCACCATCGGTGCGGGCAATGGAGCGCTGATCCGTGGTCTGCGCGAGGAAGACCTCGACAAGCTGAAGCTTGTATCGGGCAATGTCCGCCAGGGCACATTGCAAGGCTTCGACCAGAGCGGCGGTGTCGCCATCGGCACGCGCATGGCTGAAAATCTGGGGCTTTCCATCGGAGATACGCTGCGGGTGATTTCTCCCGATGGCGATGTGACCCCGTTTGGTGTTAATCCGCGCGTAAAAGCCTATCCGATTGTCGCGATCTTCGAGATCGGCATGTCGGAATATGACAATTCCATCGTGATGATGCCGCTTTCCGAGGCGCAGCTTTTCTTCAATCAGGAAGGCAAGGTGCAGTCGCTCGAAATCTTTGTCGAAAATCCCGACAAGGTGGATGCGATGCGCGCGCCGGTGGAAGAGGCGGCAGGTCGCCAGCTGACACTTGTTGACTGGCGCCAGCGCAACCAGACTTTCTTCTCGGCGCTGGAAGTCGAGCGCAATGTCATGTTCATGATCCTGACGCTGATCGTTCTGGTCGCGGCGCTCAATATCATCTCCGGTCTCATCATGCTGGTGAAGGACAAGGGGCATGATATCGCTATTCTGCGCACCATGGGCGCGACACGCGGCGCGGTGATGCGCATATTTCTGATGACGGGTGCAGCCATCGGCGTGACCGGCACGGTCGCCGGTGTGGTGCTCGGCGTAGTGGTGTGCCTGAATGTCGAACGGTTGCGTGAGTTCTTCTCGTGGCTTTCCGGCACGACGCTGTTCAATCCGGAGCTCTATTTCCTGAGCCAGCTGCCAGCAAAGATGGACCCTGGCGAGACGATTTCCGTCATCGTCATGGCACTGGTGCTTTCCTTTATCGCCACCATTTTCCCAGCCTGGCGCGCTGCCAAGCTCGATCCGGTCGAAGCATTGAGGTACGAATAATGGCGGCTGAAATTATTCTGCGGCTGGAGAAGGTCAGTCGCGCCTATAAGGAAGTCGACCGTGAACTGGTTATCCTGAAAGACGCCGATTTCACGCTGCGTCGCGGCGAGATGGTCGCGCTCGTCGCCCCGTCCGGTGCCGGTAAGTCCACGCTTTTGCATACGGCTGGGCTTCTGGAACGCCCGGACAATGGCGATGTCTTTCTCGACGGTCGCTCCTGCAGCGCTCTCTCGGATGACGACCGTACGGCGGTGCGGCGTAACGATATCGGCTTCGTGTATCAGTTCCACCATTTGCTGCCGGAGTTTTCAGCGCTGGAAAATGTGATGATGCCGCAGATGATCCGTGGCCTGACCAAGAAGGCCGCATCGGAACGCGCACAGCAATTGCTCGAATATATGAAGATCGGCAAGCGCGCTTCGCATCGTCCCGCCGAGCTTTCCGGTGGTGAGCAGCAGCGTGTCGCTATTGCGCGCGCCGTCGCCAATGCGCCGCTTGTGCTTTTAGCCGACGAGCCGACCGGCAATCTCGACCCGACGACGTCCTCCTATGTGTTCGGGGCACTGGAGGCGCTTGTGCGCCAGTCCGGTCTGGCGGCGCTGATCGCCACGCATAATCACGAGCTGGCCCGCCGCATGGACCGGCGCGTGACCTTGCAGGACGGCAAGGTCGTCGATCTGTAAGACGGCCAACTTTCTCCATCGTTAAGCTATTGAAACCGCAGGCGCGTGATACCGCCTGCGGTTCTGCGTTTATTATTCGTAAACCCTAATGTAACTGGCGACTCAAACAGGGTGTTGACTTCGGAACAAAAATAGAACAAAAAATAAACATACGTGAACACAGAGGAGTTTTCCACATGACCGATCTCGTCCACGACGTTTTGTCATTCGTCTCCGTCAGCCTGTTTATTGCAACCTTCGCCATCTGGGTCAGCGCGATCTGAAGTGACTGAAGCATATCATCTAAAGCGGAAAACCTGTTTTGGATACTGATATGCGTAACAAAGCTTAGAGTGCGATCACTGAAGTTCGCCGTCTGAACCGGCTCGAAGTAACGCGCTTTTGAGGGTTCTCTTGTGTACCCATTTGATACCGGCGGCTGTCTCTCTGGACATCGCCGGGACATTCCCTGAAACTGAAAGCCTCAGGCGACAGAGTCGCCGGCGACCAGCAGCATTTCAGTAGGCGGTCCTATGAAACGGGTGTATGTCCACCCGCACGGTTCGGTTTGATCAGGGTGAATAGAATGAATGATGCAGCAGCAGACAATGCAGCCAGTGGAAGCGTTTCCACGCCGCGTTTTGTGCATCTGCGTGTTCATTCGGCCTATTCCTTGCTCGAGGGCGCATTGCCGCTCGGCAAGGTCATCAAACAGGCGATTGCCGACGAAGCGCCGGCTATCGCGATAACGGACACCAACAATCTGTTTGGTGCACTCGAATTTGCGCAGAAGGCATCGAAGGATGGTGTGCAGCCGATCATCGGCTGTCAGGTCGATGTTGCCTTCGGCGACCACAACGACAATGGGCGCAGCGTCAATCGCAGGCTCGCGCTTGATCTCGCTCCTCTCGTCCTGCTTGCTTCGACGGAAGAGGGCTACGCGAATATTGTGCGGCTGGTCAGTCGCTCGTTTCTGGATACGCCTGCGGGCGATCCGGTCCATATAGATGCAGGCTGGCTGCCAGAACTCGCCAAGGACGTTATCGTCCTGTCAGGCGGGCCGCTCGGGCCAATCGGTCGCTCTTTTGCGGCAGACCGGCCAGACCGGGCGCAATCGCGTCTGGCGTTCCTGCATGAGACATTCGGCAATCGGCTTTATGTCGAGTTACAGCGTTATGCGGGCTATGACCGTGCTCTGGAAGCCAAGACTGTTGCGCTAGCCTATGAGATGGAATTGCCTCTGGTGGCCACCAATGAGGCGTTCTTCCTCAAGGCGGAGGACTACGAAGCCCATGATGCGCTGCTGGCCATCGCCGAGGGGCAGATCCTTTCCAATGATGATCGCCGCCGCCTGACGCCGGATCATTATCTGAAAAGCCGCGCCGAAATGGCGGCGCTGTTTGCCGACTTGCCCGAGGCGCTGGACAACACTATTGAGATTGCGGAGCGTTGCAGTTGGTACACGCAAACCCGCGCTCCAATTCTGCCACGCTTCACGGGTGAATCCGACGATCCTGAAGCCGCTGTCGCTGCGGAAGCAGAAGAACTTGCACGACAGGCCCGTGAGGGCTTGCAGATGCGGCTGGAAAGCGTGGGCCTTGCCGAAGGCTATACGCCGGAACAATATGCCGAACGTCTCGAATATGAGATCGGCATCATCACCCGCATGAAGTTCCCCGGCTACTTCCTGATCGTTGCGGACTTCATCAAATGGGCCAAGGCGCATGGCATTCCGGTCGGGCCGGGCCGTGGTTCGGGTGCGGGTTCGCTCGTCGCTTATGCCCTGACGATTACGGACGTCGATCCGCTGCGCTTCTCGCTGCTGTTTGAACGCTTCCTCAATCCGGACCGCGTATCGATGCCCGACTTCGATATCGACTTCTGTCAGGATCGTCGCGAAGAGGTGATCCGCTATGTGCAGGAGAAATACGGGCGTGATCAGGTCGCCCAGATCATAACCTTCGGTACGCTTCAGGCGCGCGCCGTGTTGCGCGACGTTGGCCGCGTTCTCGAAATGCCCTATGGGCAGGTGGATCGGCTCTGCAAGCTGGTGCCGCAAAATCCAGCCAATCCGGTGTCGCTGGCTCAGGCCATCGAAACCGAGCCGAAGATCACCGAGGAACGCGAGAAGGAACCGGTCGTTGGGCGGCTTCTCGATATGGCGCTCAAGCTGGAAGGTCTCTATCGCCACGCTTCGACCCACGCCGCCGGTATCGTGATCGGCGACCGTCCGCTGTCGGAACTGGTGCCGATGTATCGCGACCCGCGTTCCGATATGCCAGTCACCCAGTTCAATATGAAGTGGGTGGAGCAAGCGGGTCTGGTCAAGTTCGATTTTCTCGGGCTGAAGACGCTGACGGTGCTGGAAACGGCGGTCAAGCTTGTAGCGCGCAAGGGGATCGACATCGATCTGACTCGGCTGCCGTTCGACGATGAGCTGACCTATGAAATGCTGTCGCGCGGCGAAACCGTCGGCGTGTTTCAGGTTGAAAGTGCTGGCATGCGTAAAGCGCTGCTCGGCATGCGTCCTGACCGGATCGAGGACATTATTGCGCTCGTCGCGCTCTATCGTCCCGGTCCGATGGAGAACATCCCGACCTATAATGCGCGCAAGAATGGTGAAGAGGAAATCGCTTCCATTCACCCGAAGATCGATCACCTGATCAAGGAAACGCAAGGCGTTATCGTTTATCAGGAACAGGTGATGCAGATCGCACAGGTGCTGTCGGGCTACTCGCTCGGCGAAGCTGACCTTCTGCGTCGCGCCATGGGTAAGAAGATTCGCGAGGAAATGGACAAGCAACGCGTCCGTTTCGTCTCGGGCGCTATTGATGGCGGCGTCGACAAGGCTCAGGCGAATATGATCTTTGATCTGCTTGCCAAGTTTGCCGATTACGGCTTCAACAAGTCACACGCGGCGGCCTATGCCATCGTTTCCTATCAGACAGCCTATATGAAGGCGCATTACCCGGTCGAATTTCTGGCCGCGTCGATGACCTACGATATGTCGAACACCGACAAGCTCAACGATTTCCGCCGCGAAGCGAATCGTCTGGGGATCGAGGTCGTGCCGCCTTCGGTCATGACCTCGTTCCGTCCGTTTGAAGTGGGCGAGAAGCAGATTTTCTATTCACTGGCTGCCATCAAGGGCGTCGGTGAAGCTGCTGTCGACCATATTGTGGATGTTCGCGCCCAGAAGCCGTTTGAAAGCCTTGAGGATTTCTGCGAGCGGATTGATCCGAGGATCGTCAATCGTCGCGTGCTGGAAAGCCTGATCAATGCGGGCGCGATGGATTGCTTCAAGCGCGAACGCCCGGCAATGAGCGCGGGCATGGACCGCATCATGGGCTTTGCCCAGCGTACACAGGAAAATGCCGCCAGCGGCCAGTCCGATATTTTCGGCCTGTCGGGTGCGCCGAAGGAACAGCTTATTCTGCCGCAGGCAGCACCTTGGCTGCCGTCGGAAATGCTGCATCGCGAGTTTCAGGCGGTCGGCTTCTATCTGTCGGCGCATCCGCTCGATGAATATCGCGCGGTTCTGGATCGTATGCGCGTGCAAAGCTGGGCTGATTTCTCGGCTGCGGTGAAGCGCGGCGCCAATGCCGGGCGTCTGGCGGGCACGGTGACGGCGCGTCAGGAGCGCAAGACCCGCACCGGCAACAAGATGGGCATTGTGCAATTGTCGGATGCCAGCGGCCAGTTTGAAGCCGTGCTGTTTTCGGAAGGGCTCGCGCAATATCGCGATCTTCTAGAAAGCGGGAAATCGGTGGTGATCACGGTGCAGGCGGAGGATCGCCCGGAAGGTATCGGTTTGCGCATCCAGACCGTGCAATCGCTGGAAGACGAGGCCTGCCGCATGCAGAAGGCGCTGCGGCTTTATCTGCGCTCGGCGGAAGCGATTCGCCATATCGCGCCGCATTTCAACACGCGCGGCGATGGACAGGTCAGCCTCATCGTCATCAAGGACAATGGGCAGCGCGAAGTCGAAATCGAACTACCGCACCGTTATCGCGTCAGCCCGCAGATTGCGAGCGCAATGAAAGCCATTCAGGGCGTCGTGGACGTGGAACTGGTTTAAAAAAGCCCGGTCGCGAGACCGGGCTTTTTTCATGTCGCGGATACCACGCCGAGCGCTTTGCGAACTTCCGGCGCAACCTTGGTGCCGAACAGCTCAATCGATTTCATCGTATATTTATGCGGCTGATTGCCGAGCGCTGTCTGGAACAAAAAGCGGTCGTGCTTGAAGTAGCTGTGTTGGGCGAGAATCTTGTCGATGACCTGCTGCGGACTGCCCACCAGAAGAGATCCACGCGGTTCGCGCATTGCGTCGAATTGCTCTCGCGTGGTCGGCGGCCAGCCGCGTTCCCGGCCAAGCTTTGCCATGACTTGTGAATAGGACGGATAGAATTCATCCGCTGCTTGTTGAGCGTTTTCAGCCACATAGCCATGCGAATTGATTCCAACTTTGAGCTTTTCCGGCGCATGACCCGCTTTTGCGCCAGCTTCACGATAAAAATCGGTCAGTTGGGCAAACCGTTCCGGATAGCCGCCGATAATGGCGAGAGCCAATGGTAATCCGAGCAGGGCGGCGCGACCGACGGAAGCTGGCGTACCGCCAACGGCGAGCCATATGGGCAGCTGTTCCTGCACGCCACGGGGATAGACACCACGCCCGTCAATGGCTGCGCGCGTCGTCCCGGTCCAGCTCACGCGTTCGTTGTCGCGGATCGTCAGAAGCAGATCGAGTTTTTCGGCAAAAAGCGTGTCGTAATCGTCGAGATTGTACCCGAAGAGCGGGAAGGATTCGATGAACGAACCGCGTCCGGCCATGATTTCAGCGCGTCCATTCGAGATCAGGTCCAGCGTCGAAAACTGCTGGTAAACGCGCACGGGATCGTCGGACGACAAGACGGTGACTGCGCTCGTCAGCCGGATGTTTTTAGTGCGCGAGGCCGCAGCAGCCAGAACAACGGCGGGTGCGGATACCGAATAATCGGGCCGATGGTGTTCGCCAAGGCCGAAGACATCGAGCCCCACCTGATCGGCCAGCTCGATTTCCTCAATCAGATTGCTGATGCGCTGTTGCGGCGAGATCGGCTTTCCGGTTTCCACGTCTGGACCAAGATCGCCAAAAGTATAGATTCCGAGTTCCATGCGGTCTCCGCCGGTTGTTTTGATACGTTAAAGCGCGTTTCGATCTGATTGGATCAGATCGTCGCTCTAACTCTCTGTTTTTAAAGCGCATCTTGTTCCGAAAACCGTTTCACACTTTTCGGGATGCGCTCTAAAGCCGGATGGCATTTACCGTCCGGCTTTGCTTTTAAAGCAGAAATGCGATCAAGAAGCAGTAATCAATAGGCTGCGGTGAAACGCTTGCCGATATGCTTGCCCTGTTCGGCCTCATCGACGATAGCGACAGCCAGATCAGCGACCGAAATAGTGCTTTCGCCCTTGTCGTTGAAAACCGGCTCGTCACCGCCAAGACGATATTTGCCCGTGCGTTCACCCGGCTGAAGAATGATCGCTGGCGACACGAAGGTCCAGTCGAGGCCACTTTCCTTGCGCAGCTCGTTCAGCGCTTCGCGGGCGCCCAGAGCACCTTCTTTCCATTCTGCCGGGAATTCGGCGGAATCGACAAGTTGCTGGCCGTTGATCGACAGGCTACCAGCACCACCGACCGCGATCAGACGCTTGACGCCTGCCTTCTTGGCCGCCTCGTTGATCGAGCGGCTGCCCTTTATGTGGTTTTCACGAATATTCGTGTCGCCCCAGCCGGGATTGAATGCGGAAATGATGATGTCATGTCCTGAAAGCTGGCTGGCGAGCGCATCCGTGTCGTACACGTCCGTTTTCACGGCGGTCACGTTGGCAAGCTTTTCCACCTTTTCCGGGTGGCGTACCAGCGCCGTAACATGATGGCCGCGCGATGCGGCTTCCTTCAAGATTGCTGCGCCAACAAAACCCGTTGCGCCAATCAGTGCGATTTTAGCCATTCCAGTTCCTTCCTTACGCTTTTGTAGTTCAGCCATTTAAGGTATGTTTAATAATCAGGTTATTTCTGGTAACTACATATGTCAGGCTACCGGGCTTGTGAAGAACGCACTTCTACATGGGTAGGAAACATGGAAGTAACCGTCCAAAAGGCAAGATAAGGACGTTTGGACGTGTGGGGGTGTTAGCCCATGGGCTTGGCGGAAGGGCAGACGCAAGCATCCGGTTTGATCCCAACAAGCGAGTATGTGATAAGAGTGACTATGACGATACCGACACGACCAGACGCCAAGACGCCGCTTTTGTCTTCCACACCGGCCTTTGAGACGGACGGCAAGGGTTCTTGCCCGATCCGTGATGTGCTCGACCGGGTTGGCGACACGTGGAGCATTCTTGTTATCTTCAGCTTGCAGAGCGGTTCCATGCGTTTCAATGCCTTACGGCGAGAAATTGAAGGAATCTCGCAGCGTATGCTGACGGTCACGCTGCGTTCGCTCGAACGCGACGGGCTGGTTTCGCGCCATGTACGACCGACTTCACCACCGGAAGTCGAATATTCGCTGACCGAGCTTGGTCATTCGCTGGCGGGGCCTATCGACAGTTTGGGGCAATGGGCGGTTGCAAACCGGGCATCGCTACGCAGTGCGCGCGCTCGTTTCGACAGTGAGCAGGACTAGCGGCGGGAACTGATTTCTATCCGTCGCGTTGGCCTTGGGGCGGCGCAACAGGAGAAGAGTTCATGCCTGCAAAATCTCAAGCCCAGCAAAAGGCTGCCGGTGCTGCGTTGGCGGCCAAGCGCGGCGAGATCAAGGTCAGCGAGTTAATCGGCGCATCGAAAGAGATGTACGAATCGATGAGCGAGAAAGAACTGGAAGAATTCGCCGAGACCAAGCGCAAAGGTCTGCCTCAGCATGTCGACGACAAAAAGAGCACCTGACTTGGGATCAGGTGCTCGGTTCTGCGTGGCTGTCGCCGGTCAAATTATTGTGCGGCTTTGGTTTGAACCACCTCGATGGCCGTCAACTTGCCATTGGTGATGCCGCAACGCAGATTGACGCCATCCCATTTATAGCCCGTGCTCTTGATACGCGCTTCGCCCGGCACCGAGATGACGGCTGAGACCTTGCGCGGGTCCTTGGCGCTGAACTTCGATGATGTGTCATTGGTTGTGGCCGACGAAATATCGTCTTTTGTGAAGCCCAGACGGTCGTATTTCTTGTCCTTTTTCACCAGATCATAACCGCTGGCCACGCAGTCGGCCACCTGTGGCGAGGCTTGCTGGTCCTTGACCAATGTCTGGTAATTACCCGTAAAATCTTTCGAGCGCTTCGGAACAGCGTCCGCGTGGGCGGCGGTCACAAAGCCAATGGCGCAAATGGTGGAAAGTATAATTTTGGTCAATTGCATGCCCATATCCTTTTCGGAAACCCTGCAAAATAGGCAACGAGAGCGGTTCCAGCGATTCTGACTCAGGCGGACCCGTTCTGGAATCGATAATACCGCATCAAACTAGAAACCGGATTTGGATTTTTTTATGAATCCCGGGCGGTTCTGCACTTTTCTCACTGGCATATCCGGGCCGTGCAGCTTTTGCCGTGGCATCCCTGATCAAGATGCATGTTGGTGCGGTGCGCCGCATCGCCATCCGGGCCGATGACGGTCATGAAAAGCTTGCAGCTTGCGCCGTGCACAGCGCGCCAGAAGGCCTTTTCCTTGTCGGCGCCATTCCAGCCGCTTTCCAGCTGCGTCTTGCTGCCGTCCGAGAATGTGAAGGACATGATGTCGAGCGCATTGCCGAAAGCATGTTCGGAGACGCGGCCCGTGGATGCGCCATTCACCTTGCGGCATTGATAATCAGAGCCGGTGCCGATCTGGGTAATCTTGATGTCCTTGCCGTAGATATCCTGTGCTGCGTTTTTAACGTCGTTGCTCCATTGGGCGAGTGTCACCGCCATGGCGCAGTTCGTCGTGACGGGATTGGCAAGCTTGAGCGGCTCATTCTTGCCGATTGCCGTCAGCGAGAGCGGCGAATGGAGACCGCATTGCGCGCCGTCTTCGATGGGTGTCAGAAGTTTGCCCTCTACTTCGCCGGAAATCAGCGCGGGGCACGCCACCTGATAGACGCGTCCATCAGCGGCAGGTTTTGAAGGCTGCGGCTGTTCTGGCTCCGCCTGTTGTGGCGGGGTGGGCTTTTCAGGCGGAATGATGACGGCGGGCTCTACCTCGGTCTTCGATTCGGGAGTAGGCTCCGGTCTGGGTGCCGGTGTCGGAATCGGTACGACAACAGGCAATGCTGACTGTGGCGCGGGCTTTGTCGGAGCTTTATCCTGCCGGGCTGGCGGCTTTCTTTCCTGCCGTTTCTTTTGCGGCTTGGCCGACGGGCGCTTGCGCTGTTGCTTTGCCTTTTGCGCATCGCGCTTCAGGATTTTTTCGATGAAGTTTTGCGCCTGCGCGGGCTGAGGATAAAGAGCCGTTTCTCCCGTAAAACCGAGGAAACTGAGGAGGAGAACAGCGGCAGTTGAATTTCTACGGGATAGGAAACGGGGTAGGACCAGCAACACCAATGAATACCTCATTTTCTACAGCCCCGACTGCATAATGCCGCAAAGAGAAGCCGCGTTCCTTCACGCTTAATGGCAATATGTTGCAAAAGACGGCGAAAAGCGCTTTAAACGCCCGGTTATCTGGGCTTTGGCAAGCGTTCGAACTTGACAAGATGACATGCACATGACTAAAAGCCCGCCATCGCTGGCGCTTTAACGCGCTGGCGTTTCATTTGACGTGTCCCGTGGATGAAGATTGCGCTCGCGCGCTTCATCCTGTCAGTCCTCGAAAACGGAGGGCAGAGGAGGGCGCGTTTCCTGTCTGCGCCGTATGGCGCACTAACTTTTTGAAGGAAATGCGATGAGCAAGCGCGAATCCGCAAAGTATAAGATTGATCGCCGTCTTGGCGAAAACATCTGGGGCCGCCCGAAGTCCCCGGTTAACCGTCGTGAATATGGCCCGGGCCAGCACGGCCAGCGCCGCAAGGGCAAGCTCTCGGACTTCGGTGTGCAGCTGCGCGCCAAGCAGAAGCTCAAGGGTTTCTACGGCGATATCTCGGAAAAGCAGTTCCGCAAGACCTATGACGAAGCCGCTCGCCGCAAGGGCGACACGGGTGAAAACCTGATCGGTCTTCTCGAATCACGTCTGGATGCTGTTGTGTACCGCGCAAAGTTCGTTCCGACGATCTTCGCTGCACGCCAGTTCATCAACCACGGTCACGTGAACGTGAACGGCCGTCGCGTCAACATCCAGTCCTTCCGCCTGAAGGCTGGTGACGTTGTTGAAGTTCGTGAAAAGTCGAAGCAGCTGGTTGTTGTTCTCGAAGCTGTTCAGCTCGCAGAACGCGATGTGCCTGACTACATCGAAGCAGATCACAACAAGATGGTTGCGACCTACGCCCGCGTTCCGACCCTTACGGATGTGCCTTACGCCGTCCAGATGGAACCGAACCTCGTGGTCGAATTCTACTCGCGTTAATCTGGTCGCCTTCGGGCACCACTTATCGCAAAGAAATGGCCGTCCATGGTTTCCCCATGGGCGGCTTTTCTGTATGTAAAGCGCTATACCAGACAGCATCCGAGAAGAGCCATGAACGCTTTCGATCCGAATATTGCGCCAGATAATTTGCCCGGTATCTCTGAAGAGACCGGTGGAGACGGTTGCCATCCGCTGTTTCGCGACGTGCCCGCTTCGGTCGAATTCAACAAGCTGCGCAAGCGCCTTCTGCGTCTGACGCGTCAGGCTATCGAAGACTTTGCTATGGTGAAGCCCGGTGAGCGCTGGATGATCTGTCTTTCCGGCGGCAAGGATTCCTACGGTCTGCTGGCGCTGCTGCTCGATCTTAAATGGCGCGGCCTGCTGCCGGTCGAACTGCTCGCGGTCAATCTGGATCAGGGACAGCCGAATTTTCCAAAGCACATTCTGCCGGATTTCCTGAACCGCTATGGTATAGAGCATCGCATCGAATATCAGGACACCTATTCGATCGTGACGGAAAAGCTGCCAGAGAACAGCACCTATTGCTCGCTCTGTTCGCGCCTTCGTCGCGGAAATCTCTATCGCATTGCGCGCGAGGAAGGCTGCTCGGCCATCGTTCTCGGCCATCATCGCGAGGATATTCTCGAAACCTTCTTCATGAACCTGTTTCATGGCGGACGCCTTGCCGCCATGCCGCCGAAGCTTCTGAACGACGAAGGCGACCTGATGGTGTTCCGCCCGCTGGCTTATGCGGCGGAAGACGATCTGGAAAAGTTTGCGACGGCTATGCAGTTTCCGATCATTCCCTGCGACCTGTGCGGCAGCCAGGAAGGGCTTCAGCGCAATGCCATGAAGGCCATGCTGACGGATATTGAAAAGCGCATGCCGGGCCGCAAGGACACGATGATCCGCGCCATGACCAATGTGCGCCCGAGCCATCTTCTGGACCGCAAGCTATTCGATTTCGCGGGCCTGATGGCTGGTCCGCATGACGAGAAGAATGAAGGGAATGACAGTGCGCTTTGATGAAGGCCAGATCGACTGGCTTGCTGATCTTCTGGCAGAAGCTGCCCAGCAGGAAATCATGCCGCGTTTCCGCACGCTCGACGCGGACGATATCCGGCAGAAAACGTCCCCCGCCGATCTGGTGACGGAAGCCGACGTCAATGCAGAGCGCTTTATCACCGCAAAGCTGAAAGAACGCTATCCCGATGCGATGATTGTGGGCGAGGAAGCGTGCTCCGACAATCCAGCCTTGCTCGACGGACTCGGCGATGCCGATTTTGCTTTCACCATTGATCCGGTGGACGGCACGTTCAATTTCGCATCCGGCGTACCGCTGTTCGGTGTGATGCTGGCGGTCGTGTCGAAAGGCGAGACCGTTGCCGGCATCATCCACGATCCGGTCGGCAATGACTGGATCATGGCCACAAAGGGCAGCGGCAGCTATATTCGCCATGCCAATGGCAGCACGCGCAAGGTGCGCGTTGCAGCACCCGCCGCTATCGACCAGATGACAGGCACGATTTCGTGGCAGTACACGGCGGAACCGTTGCGGTCACGTCTGGCGCGCAATCATACGAAATTCCTGTCGCAGATCGGGTATCGCTGTGCAGCGCATGACTATCGCATTCTCGCGACCGGCGGCGCGCATTTCGCGGTCTATAACAAGCTGATGCCCTGGGACCATCTGCCCGGCGCATTGATCCATCAGGAAGCAGGCGGCCATCTCGCTCGCTGGGACGGTAGCGATTATCACCCGTCGCATATCGGCGGGGGCATACTGGCCGCGCCGAGCAAGGAAAGCTGGCAGACCATTCAGGCCGCGCTCTGGGAAGAGTAAAAACAAAACCCGCCGGAATGGCGGGTTTTTTATTCTCGTTGAAAATCAACCGACCACATGTTCGGCAGGCGGGTTCTGCACCCGGAAGAGTTTGCCGCGTTCGGCGATCAGCACGCAGATCAGCGCGACGAAGCCAAGAACGCCATAGCCCATGGCGACCGGGGTCGTGGTGCCGTCGAAGGCCTGACCGATGATCGCACCCAGCGCAGCACCGATGACCGTCTGGGCAAAGCCGAGAACGGACGATGCCGTGCCTGCAACTTCGCCAAGCGGCTCCATCGCAAGCGCGTTGAAATTGGCCGTCACGAGGCTGAACGAGAACATGATGGTCATGTAGATCGCCATCAGCAGCGGGAACGGCACCGGATCGACCAGCACAATCGACAGCACCATCCAGAGCAGGCTGAAACTGGTGAAAACCAGCAGCATGGACTGGGAGATGCGGCGCATGCCGTACCGTCCGACGAGGCGGGAGTTGAGGAACGACGCCAGCGCCAGTGTCATGGCGACCGCAGCAAACGCCAGCGGAAAATAGGAGCCGAGCTTGTAGATATCCACGAAGATTTGTTGGGCAGAATTGATATAGCCGAACAGCGCGCCGAGGATGAACGACGTGCCAAGCATGTAGAACAGCGCGACGCGGTTCGACAGCACGATACCGAAGCCGCCGATCACGCTTTTGATGGTCAGCGGGCGGCGCTGGTCTGTGGGCAGCGTTTCAGGCAGGCGGATGAAGGCCCATATGCCGACGATCAGCGCCATCACGGCCATGGACAGAAAGATCAGGTGCCATTCGCCAAACAGCATGATCAGCTGTCCGGTGGCGGGTGCGACGACCGGCAGGATCATGAAGATCATCATCACCAGCGACATGACTTCCGCCATCTGGCGACCGGCAAAACGGTCGCGCACCACTGAAACGGCAATAACGCGGGTGCCCGCGGCACCCAGTCCCTGAAGCACGCGCAATATGATGAGCGTGGTGAAATCCGTGACCATGGCGGCACCGAGCGCAGCCAGCACATAGATCACCAAGCCGCCGAACAGCGGCAGACGGCGACCGAACCGGTCGCTCAGCGGCCCATAGAACAGCTGCGAGACACCGAATCCCAGCAGATAGGCGGTGATCACGAATTGCACATGGTTTTCCGACTGCACGCCGAGGCTCGCGCCAATCTGCGGCAGGCCGGGCAGCATGATATCAACTGCCAGCGCATTGATGGCCATGATGGCCGCGATCAGTGCAATGAATTCGCCGCGCCCGTGTATGGATGTCTTCTGGTCCGGCGAGGCGTTCTTTATGTCGATCGGCATGACTGACATTCCTTGGCATAATGACGCGCCGCGCCGGTAAAGGGCGGTACGAACGTCGAAATCTCGAAAATGAGGCACCTGGCAGAAACTGCCGTCGGATAAAAACGAAAAGGCGCCGATAAACGGCGCCTTTTGTAAAAAGCTAAGACTAAAGCCGTATGACCGGCTATTAATCCTCAAGCAGCCTTGGTGGCAATACCTTTATCGGTAAAAAGTGCTTGTAGTTCGTTGGACTGGAACATTTCGCGCACGATATCGCAGCCACCGACGAATTCACCCTTCACATAAAGCTGCGGGATGGTCGGCCAGCTGGAATATTCCTTGATGCCCTGACGAATCTCGTCGGAGGCAAGCACGTTCACGCCCTTATAGTCGACGCCAAGATAGTCGAGGATCTGAACGACCTGACCGGAAAAGCCGCACTGCGGAAAGCCGGGCGTGCCCTTCATGAAAAGCACGACGTCGTTGGTCTTCACTTCATTGTCGATGAAATCGTTAATGCCGGTCATCTCGTTTCCTTTCAGAGCGTGTGCCCAATGTCGTTGGAACATATGGGGCCGCATCACGCTTCAAACAAACTCGCCGGGTCGATTTCCGGCTTAATTGGGAGGTCTCTCCCAATATAATCATTTCCATGCTCGTAACCACCCCGTTGGGGTGAAAGCAAGTCAAATACGCGCGAAGTGCCGGATTGAAGGGGCAACATCTTGCCGCAGCAGATGCTGTCCGCTCAATAAGCGCTTCGGTTCACTCCGGAACGCTGGTCTGCAAGGCAAGCGCGTGAAGCACGCCGCCCATATTGCCCTTCAGCGCGTCATAGACCATCTGGTGCTGCTGCACGCGCGACTTGCCGCGGAAGCTCTCCGCGACCACTTCGGCTGCATAATGATCCCCGTCACCGGCAAGGTCGCGGATCGTCACCTTTGCGCCGGGAATCCCTTCGCGTATCAGTTTTTCGATCTCATGTGCGTCCATAGCCATGCAAATACTCCCGCCGTTTCCAGCTTCTTGTTACCCATCGAATCGTATCGCACCATCGTGGAACGTCAATGTGTATCTGTCTAATGTTTAAATGCCACACAGGTGGTCCATACAGGCAAAACGCCCGGATGAGATGTTCATCCGGGCGTTTTAACTTCTGCTGGTTCAGCGACGATCAGTTATCGCTGACCAACTCACCGCTCATGAAGCCCGGGAACCAGCCTTCGAAAGCCCGCGTCAGTTCGGTAACGCCGACATTGACGCTATCGCCGATGGTCAGACGGTCGCCACCGACCTGACCCAGAATGCGGAACGGAATGCCTGCACCCTCGGCATTGAGCGCGATGAGCTTGGCCATTTCCGGCGTGGCGGCGATCACATAGCGCGCCTGATCTTCACCGAACAGAACAGCGTGCGGCAGGCCGTCACCAGCATTGAGGGTTGCGCCCTTGCCAGACTTGATCGCCATTTCGGCGACAGCGATTGCCAGTCCACCGTCGGAAAGATCGTGGCAGGCCGTAACCTGACCATTGCGGATTGCCGAGCGGACGAATTCGCCATTGCGCTTTTCAAGCGCGAGATCGACGAACGGGGCAGGGCCATCGGCACGGTCGAACAGGTCGCGCAGATAGATCGACTGGCCGAGATGCGTGCCGTCGCCGCCAAGCAGAACCAGCGTGTCGCCGTCCTGCATGCCGCCGATCTTGGCCGTTTGCGTCCAATCGGGAATAAGGCCGACACCGGCAATGGTCGGCGTCGGCAAAATGGCCTGACCGTTGGTCTCGTTATAAAGCGAGACATTGCCCGAAACGATCGGGAAATCGAGCGCACGGCAGGCTTCGCCAATGCCTTCTATGGCCTTGACGAGCTGGCCCATGATTTCCGGCTTTTCAGGATTGCCGAAGTTCAAATTGTCGGTCGAAGCCAGCGGCTCTGCGCCGGTCGCGGTGATGTTGCGCCAGCATTCGGCAACCGCCTGCTTGCCACCTTCGAAGGGATCGGCTTCGCAATAGCGTGGCGTCACGTCCGACGAGAAGGCGAGCGCCTTGGTGTCATGGCCTTCAACGCGGATCACACCGGCGTCGCCGCCCGGAACCTGCAGCGAATTGCCCTGAATGAGCGTATCATATTGCTCATAGACCCAGCGGCGCGACGAAAGGTCAGGCGAGCCGATGAGCTTGAGAAGCGCTGCCGAATAGTCTTCCACCTGCGGCACATTGCTGGCCGGGAGTGGCGCATGCTTGCCCGGTTCCATCCACGGACGATCATATTCCGGCGCTTCGTCGCCCAGATCCTTGATCGGCAGATTGGCGACTTCTTCGCCTTGATGGATGACACGGAAACGCAGATCGTCAGTCGTCTTGCCGACAATGGCGAAGTCGAGACCCCATTTGCGGAAGATCGCCTGGGCTTCGGCTTCCTTTTCCGGCTTCAGAACCATGAGCATGCGCTCCTGGCTTTCCGAAAGCATCATTTCATAGGCGGTCATGTTCTCTTCGCGAACCGGAACATGATCGAGAATGAGTTCGATACCGAGGTCGCCCTTTGCGCCCATTTCAACAGCAGAACAGGTGAGGCCCGCCGCACCCATGTCCTGAATGGCGATGACTGCGCCTGACGCCATCAGCTCAAGGCAGGCTTCAAGCAGGCATTTTTCGGTAAATGGGTCGCCGACCTGAACGGTGGGGCGCTTTTCTTCAATCGATTCGTCGAATTCAGCCGAGGCCATGGTCGCGCCGCCGACGCCGTCACGGCCCGTCTTGGCGCCAAGATAGACGACCGGCAGGCCGACGCCCTTGGCTTCCGACAAAAAGATGCCGTCATGCTTGGCAAGACCGGCTGCAAAAGCATTGACGAGGATATTGCCGTTATAACGCTTGTCAAAGTTCACTTCGCCGCCAACGGTCGGCACGCCAAACGCGTTGCCATAGCCGCCGACGCCGGACACGACACCGGACACCAGATGGCGGGTCTTCGGATGATCCGGCTCGCCAAAGCGCAGCGCATTCATCGCAGCAACGGGACGCGCGCCCATGGTGAACACGTCACGCAAAATGCCGCCCACGCCGGTCGCCGCGCCCTGATAGGGCTCGATATAAGACGGGTGGTTGTGGCTTTCCATTTTGAAGACGACGCAATCGCCGTCGCCGATGTCCACGACGCCTGCATTTTCGCCGGGGCCCTGAATGACGCGCGGACCGGTGGTCGGCAGCGTGCGCAGCCATTTCTTCGAGGACTTGTAGGAACAATGCTCGTTCCACATGGCCGAAAAAATGCCGAGTTCAGTAAAGCTCGGCTCGCGGCCGATCAATTCGAGGATGCGCTGATACTCGTCCGGCTTGAGACCGTGGGCTTCGATAAGTTCCGGCGTGATATCGCGCTTATTGGAAATAGTCATGGAGATGAGGGACCCCGTCGCAGGCTGTGGCACCCGGAAACTTCTGGCGAAGGGCGGACACCTAAGGTTTCAAGGGGTCTCTTTAACCCAACTCTGTTGGAAGCGCGACAGGAAAATGCCGCTTTCCCGGCCTGATTCAGCATCTGACTGCATCGCAACTCTATGAGCCCGGCAAGGGGCGGCGTTTACACGCTGCCCTCATAGCCCGCCTGTTCGTTTTCAAGCAGACGCCGCAACGTCAGAAAGCTGTCTTCGACAATGCTCCTGTCTACCGGGGACGAGAAGGCGATGCGCACGCGGTGGTAAATCTGATCGACACGACCGGCTTTAAACTCGTCCTCATCGTCAATCAAAATGCCGCTTTCATAGGCCGCAGCCTTGAATGTGCCGGAGAGCCACGGCTCGGGCAGTCCCATCCAGAGAAATGGGACATTGGGGCGGGACACGAAATCGAAGCCTGCGAAAACACGACGTGCGATTTCTTCACGCGCTCTTGTTTCTATACGGCTTTTTTCGCGGATATCGTCGGCGGCGCCGGACAGCACAAGCTGTGCGCCGGTTTCAGCCAGCAGAAAAGCCACGCCGCCCGTCATCATCTTGTGCGTGACCTTGACCCGTTGCGCGCAATGCGAAGGGCAGGCGGCCCAGCCGCTGCGTATGCCAGCGGCTACCGCCTTTGAGAGGCTCGACACGACGAAAGTGCGCTCCGGTGCAAAGCTTGCCAAGAGCGGAATGTCGCTTTCGCACATGCTGCCGTAAATGTCGTCCTCAATGAGCCAGACATTATACCGCCGCGCAATATCGGCTATCGCGCGGCGGCGCTCCGCCGTCATGGTCGCAAGCGTCGGATTGTGCAGCGTTGGCATGAGAAATGCCAAAGTAGGGTGCTGCTGGCGGCAGGCACGCTCGAATTCCTCCGGGATGAGGCCATATTCATCATGCGCAGCCTGAATCGTGCGACGACCGAGAAGTCGTACCGAACGGCTGATCTGCGCATAGGTGAGGTTTTCGAACAGAATGCGGTCGCCCGGATTGGTGAAAGCCGTGATGATGGCAATGCTTGCGGCCTGCGCGCCATTGGTGATGACGATATTGTCGAGATCCGGCTGCCAGTCGGCCCTGCCGAGCCATTTCTGGCCCGCTTCCAGCCAATGCTGCGGAAACTGACGCGAATAGTTGGCAATCTCCTGCGGAAAATCGCGGTGAATGTCGGCGCTGAGCCGCGCCAGCACATCATGCTGACCGACTTCGGGCGCCGAGGTGGAATCGAGCCGGATTTTACCCGTTGGCACGTCAGCCGGTTTCGTACCGATCAGTCCGGGCGGAACCAGCCCGGATTCGGACGACTCTTCACCCAGCACATAGGTGCCCCGCCCGACTTCACCGGTGACGAGGCCACGCTCATGGGCAAGCGCATAGGCGCGCCCGATTGTACCGATTGTCACCTTCAAATCGTAAGCGAGATTGCGCTGCGGCGGCAGTTTCACGCCCGCAGGCAATCCACCATTGCCGATCGCTTCCTCAATCGCATCCGCCAATTGCAGGTAAAGCGGGCCGGTTTTGCTCGATAGGTCAGGAATCCAATTTGTCATGGTGACAACTTATAAATTGTATCGGTTACGGAGTCAATTATAGAGTCATTTCGCAGCCGATTGATGCCCCTATATCCAGATTGCCGTGAATGACCTTCAAATCTGGCCCCCTATGGCATCAGGCGCGCACATGAATGGACGGAACGATGTTTTACTTCAGACTGCAGACAGAGACAATAGATACAATTTCCCCCATGCCGGATGCGGATCGTATAAGCGAACTGCCCCGTGGGTTGCATGCTCAACTGGAGGCTGCGTCGGGGGAAGCGACGGATGCGGGCCTGCTGCGTCGGCTCTTCAACTGGCTGTCACACAAAAGCATGATGCGTCGCAGTCGCCTTGCACTGTTCGAAATGACCGAGGAGCAGTTGCGCGATATTGGCCTCAGAAGAAGCGAAGCCGAGCGGGAAGCGCGCAAGGTACGTTTTCATCTGCGCTGAAATTCCCAAACCCGCTCCGGGCTTACGCGCGTGCAGGAACATGCCTGCAATCGTCGAGCTCTATATGAGCAGTATCGAAATAATGGCTATGGCAAAATAGCGAGGCAGAAATCCAGCGCAAGTACTTGTAATTGTTCATATTGGTGAATTTGATAGCATCCTAATTATCAATCCATTCGCATGAAGCTAATGTTTGAAAAGAGGAGGCTGCTGTAATGAACTACATCAGGCCAACCAATGATGTGATTGACGCAATTACTATTCTGCCGGAAGTCGATATTGCGAGTGATTTAAGCAAGGGCTTGCGCGCTCGGTCAGTTTCGGTTGTGCCGCACAGGATACGCAAGGCTTGGACAGGGCTTGTCGATAAAGTCCGGGCATCTTCGTCAAGACGTCGGACCCGGAAGATGCTTATGGAGCTGGACGATAGACAGCTTAAAGACATTGGCATCAGGCGGGACGAAATCTGAAGCTTTGAAACGGGAAGCGACCGCCTGCGCTGCCAAGAACGAATTCGATGTGAAGAACTGAAACACACATTCGCTGTCGTCGACAGCTGTTATAGAGATGACCCCTCCCGCATTTTTGCGGGAGGGTTTCAATTTTAGCACCCCTTCTGGCCAGATGCCCAGCGGTTGACGTCACTGAGAATGCGGTTGCCGTGGCTTTCCTGGAGCATCGGGCCGAAGGTTTCGACACGGGCGGGATTGCCTTCCGCCTGAACGACCAGCAGCGGGCGCGCTGCCGGATTGTGCCCCGGCACGACGAGGATACGCGGACGACCGCTGAAAGAATTGAGTTCCGGCGCCAGCGAATAGCTGCGGAAATCCTTGTCCTTCGATTTGAACCAGCAGCTATTGGCGGCCAGTGCAATGCGTTCCATCGTCGGTAGCGCAGCCTTGCTGACATTCTGCGTGACTGGTCCACTGGCCGGACGCGGCGTACAGGCCGCAAGAAGCGCAATCGCAGGCAAGGCGATGAAAGCGATGGTCTTTTTCGTCAAGAAACGAACTCCAAAAGGGCGTGCCACCGGGGAGGACTGGAGGCGCGCAGAGGGGGAATAATGACAGGAAGGGGCGGCGCAGCGGGCTCTCAGGCCAGCTGCGGCATGAAGGCCTTTAGTCCATCGCTCATCTCGTTCCAGATGCGCTCAAAAGCCGGATGTTGCTTTGCCTTCGCGGCATAGGCATCGAATTTCGGAAACGCGTCCAGCAAATCCGGCTTTCCCGAAAGCTTCTTCAATGGTTCCATGAGAAAGCGCACCGGTATCAGCCAGGCATCAGCCAGCGTCGGCTCTTCGCCAACGGCATAAAACGTATCCGGGAGGCGATGTTCGATCACCGACAGGCCCGTATTCAGTTTTTCGAACAGGCGGTCGATGGTTGCGCTGTCACGCTCCGGTTTGCTCAGCAGGATGAACAGCTTCATCGCCGGTCCAAGAACTTCCAGCTCCACAACGCGGGCCAGAAGCCGGATCAGCGCGCGCTGGCGCGGCGTGCCGGGCAGGAGCGGCTTTTCAGGAAAATGATCTTCGAGATATTCGGCAATCACAACGGCTTCAAAAAGCGTTTCGCCGGAACTGGTAATCAGCACGGGAACACGGCGCAAAGGCGTGATTTCACCGAAATCGGCCGGGAAGGGATAGGGCAGTGTGATCGGCTTGAAAGGCAGGTCCTTCAGATAGAGAACGCTGCGCACGAAAGCGGAGTAAGGAGACAGAGGCCGAGAATAAAGCTGCATGATTTTGTCCCCCCGATTCGGTTGCCAAGGAATTCTCCCAAGGCAAAACTGCCACGAAAGCAGGCGACAAGCTAGACTGGTTTTCGTCGTCGAGGGTGCGGGCAGGGAACGTTATCTTACCGGCAATGCAATTCGGTGAAGAAAATGAAAAAGGGCGGTCTCATAGAGAACCGCCCTTCTTCGAAACTTATCAGGCTGCGATGCCCAGCGCGCCCGCAAAAAGCGCCCGCCCATCGTCGCCGCCATGGGCCGCTTCGATCAGATTTTCCGGATGCGGCATCATGCCAAGCACATTGCCGCGCGCATTGACGATACCGGCAATATCATTGACCGAACCGTTTGGATTGGTGCCTTCCGCATAACGGAACACGACCTGACCTTCGCCTTCGATACGCTTCAGCGTCTCGGCATCAGCGAAATAATTGCCGTCATGATGCGCGACCGGGCAGCGGATGATCTGGTTCGGCTGATAGCCACGGGTGAAGGCGGTGTTCGCATTGCTGACTTCAAGCTTTACTTCGCGGCAGACGAACTTCAGCGAGGCGTTGCGCATCAGTGCGCCCGGCAGCAGTCCGGCTTCAACGAGAATCTGGAAACCGTTGCAAACGCCCATCACCATGACGCCCTTGTCGGCCTTCTCACGCACGGCCTGAAGAACCGGCATACGGGCAGCAATTGCACCGCAGCGCAGATAGTCGCCGTAGGAGAAGCCGCCGGGGATGAGGATCAGGTCGACATCGTCCGGGATGCTGGTATCGGTCTGCCAGACAGTGACAGGAGCCTGACCGGTGATCTTGGTGAGCGCTGCGATCATGTCGCGGTCGCGATTGAGGCCGGGAAGGAGAATGACAGCGGATTTCATGAGCGTCTGCTTCCTTTGTTTGGCTCAGCCGATGGCGATGGAATAATCTTCGATCACCGTATTGGCGAGGAGCTTATCGCACATGGCCTTCAGCTCTGCTTCGGCCTTGGCCTTGTCGGTGCCTTCGAGTTCGAGGTCGAACACCTTGCCCTGACGGACCGAATTGACGCCGGCGAAACCGAGGCTGCCGAGTGCGCCGACGATAGCTTTGCCCTGCGGGTCCAGAACGCCGTTTTTCAGTGTAACGGTGACGCGTGCCTTGATCACTCTTAAGTTCCTGTAGCTCTAGATTTGGTTCTTACAACTTCAGATGAAAATCTGGAATTGCCTGTCGCGAACGAAACAGCCCGGAAAGTGTCTGTCTTGGCGGCTCCCGGGCCGATCGGATTACTTCACAAGCACAGGGCCGGAAGGACGGGGCGAGTCATTCTCGTTCATGATGCCGAGACGGCGCGCCACTTCCTGATAGGCCTCGACCAATCCGCCCATATCGCGGCGGAAACGGTCCTTGTCGAGCTTGTCATTGGTATTGATATCCCAGAGACGGGCCGAGTCCGGGGAGATTTCGTCGGCGACGACGATACGCATCATGTCGCCTTCCCACAGACGTCCGCATTCGATTTTGAAATCGACAAGCTGGATGCCGACGCCAAGGAACAGACCAGAAAGGAAGTCGTTGACGCGAATGGCAAGCGCCATGATGTCATCGATTTCCTGCGGGCTGGCCCAGCCGAATGCCGTGATGTGTTCTTCGGTAACCAGCGGGTCTTCGAGCGCATCGGCCTTGTAATAGAACTCGATGATCGAGCGCGGCAGAACCGTGCCTTCCTCGATGCCGAGGCGCTTGGACAGCGAGCCTGCTGCAACGTTGCGGATCACGACTTCAAGCGGAATGATTTCCACTTCTTTGATCAGCTGCTCACGCATGTTGAGACGGCGGATGAAGTGGGTCGGAATTCCAATGCGGTTCAGCTGCGTAAAAATATATTCGGAAATGCGGTTGTTGAGTACACCCTTTCCGTCCACGACTTCGTGCTTTTTCTTGTTGAACGCGGTTGCATCGTCCTTGAAGAACTGGACAAGCGTTCCTGGCTCGGGGCCTTCGTAAAGAATCTTGGCCTTGCCCTCGTAAATACGGCGGCGACGGTTCATGGCTTTTCTCGGATTTCCATATCTATGGTGATCGGCTCTAAGCCGCTATTCTCGCGGGCTACCTATAGCAAATAAGGGCTTTTAACAATCCTGCTTGGTGCCCGTTCCCCCGTTTTCGGTGATTCTGAAACGCGTTTCGATCCGATTCTATCAGCCTGGCACTCCAATCCTTTGTTTTGGTGCGCATCTTCTCCGAAAACGGTTTTACCCTTTTCGGGATGCGTTCTCATGCAAGATTATGGACGAACAGCAAGAAATTGATTTGCCGCTCTTGTATAATCTTGCGCCCCTTGCCAGCTTTAGGCAAGAGAATGGGTGACGATCTCATTCCTAATGGCAGTTGTTGGGAGTTTTGTGAATGACGACAGGTATGGATGATCGCCGCGATGCTTTCGAAAAGAAATTCGCGCACGATGCTGATTTACGCTTCAAGGCCGAAGCGCGCAGAAACAAGCTCCTCGGATTGTGGGCTGCCGAGCGTCTTGGCAAAAAGGATGGCGAGGCCGAGGCCTATGCCCGCGATGTCATAGCAGCCGATTTCATCGAGGCCGGTGATGACGATGTGTTTCGCAAGATCCGCACCGATTTCGACGAAGGCGGTGTCACCGATAGCGACGAAACGATCCGCGAAAAAATGCAACTGTTCCTAGAGGAAGCGATCCGTCAGATACAGCAGGATTGATATCATGGGGTGGAAGTGCGGCTAGTGCTTCCACCCCATTTTTATTTACCTGCTATTGTGAAATGCCGTTCTTATGAAATGAAGGAAATTCCTATGTCCCTGTCTTCGCGTCTGCGTGCCGGTGAAACCGTGCTCTCCGCGTGGTCGTCTCTCCCTGAGCCGCTGACGGTCGAAATCCTTGCACACACCGCCTTTGACGCCGTGACGCTGGATATGCAGCATGGCGGTCATGATGAGGCGAGTGTGCTGCGCAGCGTCGGTCTCGTGCTGAATGCCGGGAAGCCGCCGGTGGTGCGCATTCCGGTGGGACGCTTCGACATGGCAAGCCGCGCACTGGATTTCGGCGCGGAGGCAGTGATCGCTCCAATGATCAATTCCGCCGAAGATGCGCGCAAGTTCGCAGCAGCCATGAAATATCCGCCGGTGGGCGAACGTTCATGGGGTGTTTTCCGCGCCAATGCCGATTATGGCACACCCGGCTCCAACGATTATCTGACCACGGCAAATCAGGACACGCTGGCTTTCGCGATGATCGAAACGCGTGACGCTTATGATGCGCTGGATGCCATTCTCGATGTGCGCGGCATTGACGGTGTCTTCGTCGGCCCCGCCGATTTCTCGATTGCCTGGAGCAATGGACGCGAGGCCAACCCAAATTCCGACGCCATTGTCGAGCCGATCAGCAATATTGCGCGCAAAGCCGCTGCCGCTGGCAAGATCGCAGGTATTTACTCACCGTCGCCGGAATTTGCGCGACGCTATATTCCGCTGGGTTTCCGTTTTGTGACGGTCAGCAATGAGGGCGGCTATCTCCGTCTTGCTGCACAACAGCTTGTGGATGCCGTTCGCGCCTGATTTCAGCTTGCTTTGTTGACTACCAAAAAGGCGGGTTCAAACCCGCCTTTTGTTTCAGTGCTGCTTGGGTGCTTGTAGCTGCGTCATAAACTCCGCAAACACCATGGAGCCTTCCGGCCATGGTCCGTGACCGGAATCCGCGTTGATATGACCCGACTCGCCCGCATCGATCAGCATGGCGCCCCAATCCTTCACGACATCTTCGGCTGCTTCGAAGCTTGAGAAAGGATCGTTGCGACTTACGACCGTGATGGTCGGGAAAGGCAGTCGCTCGCGCGGATAGGGGCCGAAGGTCATCAAATGCTTCGGGCGGATGCTTTCGTTCGAAACATCTGGCGGGGCCACGAAAAATGCGCCCGCGATCTTGTGCTGGATCAACGGCACGGCGTGCAGGGCTGTGGCCACGCCCAAAGAATGTGCAACCAGCACTATGGGCTTGGTGGCCGCATTCGCCGCCTTGACGACTTCGCCCACCCAATCGTCGCGAACCGGCTTCGACCATTCCGCCTGCTGCACGCGGCGCGCTGTCGAGAGTTTGTTCTCCCAACGGGTCTGCCAGTGGTCAGGGCCGGAATTGGTGTAACCGGGGATGATGAGGATATCTGCGTCTTTGACTTTCATAGCCCCCATTTAGATTGCCTTTGTGACTTCTTCAAGCACCGGCGATGCCGCTGAATGTTACGAATGATGAACAGCCTGTTCTCAGATCGCGATCTTGTGAACGATCCCGCAAACAGCGATGTTTAGCGGGAACAGAACGCGAAGGAGAGCACAGGTCATGACAATCAGCAGACGTTCGGTGCTTGGCGCTACGGGAGCTGCTTTAATGGCCGGCATAGTGCCCGCGCGTGCAGAGATGCCGTCGAAGGAGAATGATATGACACAGCAATTGAAGACGCCGGTTGCCGAGACGACCCGTCCGGTTGCTCCGCTTCCATTTGCCATGACCACGCCAATGCGCGTGGCGCGTATTGGTCTCAAGGCACGCGATGCGGAAACATTGGCCGAATATTATCGCGACGTTGTTGGCCTGCGCGAGATGAGCCGTCGCGGCGCTTCCATCGTGCTGGGCGCTGGCGACCGTGAATTGATGGAAATCGAGCAGTTTTCAGCCGCTCGCGCGGATGATCCGCGCAGCGCCGGGCTATACCACACGGCGTTCTTGCTGCCGACGCGTGGCGATCTGGCGCGCTGGTCGCGCCGGGCTATCGACAAGCAATTGCCGGTTGCCGGCGCTTCAGACCATGATGTCAGTGAAGCCATCTACCTGACGGACCCGGAAGGGAATGGCATCGAGATTTATTCCGACCGCCCGCATGAGAAGTGGCAGTGGAATGGTGACCGCGTGAAAATGGGCACGGAAGCGCTCGACGTGCGTGGCCTGCTTGATGTCATCAAGACCGAAGGCGGAGAATGGACTGGCGCGCCGCAAAACACCGTTGTCGGCCATGTGCACCTGCGTGTTGGCAATGCGCATGAGGCCGAAACCTTCTGGCACACCGAGCTTGGGCTGGAAACGGTGCAGACCTATGGCGACCGGGCTGTGTTCATGTCCACGGGGCGTTACCATCACCATATCGCAGCGAATGCCTGGCAGAGCGCCGGTGCCGGTAAGCGTGATGCGGATCGTACCGGACTTGCCTGGGTCGAACTGGAAGATACGCGCGGCGGTAACGATAGCTCCTTCGTCGATCCTTGGGGCAATGTGGTCAATACGATCAAGACCAAGGCCTGATAGAACCAATATCCCACAATGGAAAAGCCCCATGTTTTCAAAAACATGGGGCTTTTTTGTATACGGCTATCACTTGAGGCGTGATCGTTTCAGATCAGCCGGACACTTGTTTTCTCCCTCATCCTGAGCAGGCGCGAAGCGCCGTGTCGAAGGGCGAGGGCAGGCGCTTTGCTTGTTTCCCTCTCCTTCGATCCTTCGGAAATCTCAGGATGATGCGCCGTTTTCAGCGGCTCCTCAGGATGAGGGGAAGGCAGCGCCAGAGCCGAAATCTTCTTAACCAAAGACGCGCTTGAAAATGGTATCCACATGCTTGGTGTGGTAGCCGAGATCGAACTTCTCACGAATTTGCTCTTCGGAAAGGGCTGCGCGCACTTCCGTATCTGCCAGCAGTTCTTCAAGGAAATCGGCACCCTGTTCCCAGACTTTCATGGCGTTGCGCTGCACGAGACGATAGGCGTCTTCGCGCGATACGCCTGCCTGCGTCAGCGCCAGCAGCACGCGCTGCGAATGCACCAGACCGCGGAACTTGTTCATGTTTTTCAGCATGTTGTCCGGATAGATCACCAGCTTTTCGACCACTCCAGCCAGACGGTTGAGCGCGAAGTCGAGGGTGATGGTGGTGTCTGGACCAATGGCGCGCTCGACGCTCGAATGCGAAATATCGCGTTCGTGCCAGAGAGCGACGTTTTCCATGGCGGGCGTGACCGACATGCGCACGAGACGGGCAAGGCCGGTCAGGTTTTCGGTCAGAACCGGGTTGCGCTTGTGCGGCATGGCGGACGAACCCTTCTGGCCCGGAGAGAAGAACTCTTCGGCTTCCAGAACTTCGGTGCGCTGCATGTGGCGGATTTCGATGGCGACATTTTCAATCGAAGAGGCAATGACGCCGAGCGTCGCGAAGAACATCGCATGACGGTCGCGCGGAATGACCTGCGTGGAAACCGGCTCGGCTTCGAGGCCAAGCTTGGCGCAGACATATTCCTCAACGCGTGGATCGATATTGGCAAAAGTGCCGACAGCACCGGAAATCGCGCCGGTTGCGATTTCTGCGCGGGCCGCGACGAGGCGAGTGCGGTTCCGCTGCATTTCCGCATAGAAACGCGCGAAGGTGAGACCCATCGTGGTCGGTTCGGCGTGAATGCCATGGCTGCGGCCGATGCGCACCGTATCCTTGTGCTCGAAGGCGCGGGTCTTGAGCGCGGCCAGAACGCGGTCCATGTCGGCGAGTAGGAGGTCGGCAGCGCGAACCAGCTGGACGTTGAGCGTGGTGTCGAGCACGTCCGACGAGGTCATGCCCTGATGCACAAAGCGGCTGTCGGGGCCGATGAATTCGGCAAGATGTGTCAGGAAGGCGATGACGTCATGCTTGGTGACGGCTTCGATTTCGTCGATGCGGGCGACGTCGAACTTCGCGACGCTACCTTTTTCCCAGATGGTCTTGGCAGCTTCCTTGGGGATGACGCCCAGTTCGGCCAGCGCTTCGCAAGCATAGGCTTCGATCTCGAACCAGATACGGAATTTCGTTTCCGGAGACCAGATAGCGACCATTTCTGGCCGGGAATAGCGCGGGATCATGGGAGCGTCCTGTAGAAAGTGAGGGTTTAACGATTACGCGCGGCTTCCGCCGCAGCACGAATGGCGTCAATATTGGCGCGGTAGGTCTCGACCGAATTGCCTTTGTAGACAGCCGATCCGGCGACGAGAATATTCGCGCCAGCTGCAACCACCGAGCCTGCGGTTTCCGGCGTCACGCCACCATCGACTTCAATGTCGATCGGGCGGTCGCCGACCATTTCACGGACGCGCTTGATCTTGTCGAGCATCGGCGTGATGAATTTCTGGCCGCCGAAGCCCGGATTGACGGTCATGACGAGGATCAGGTCAACGTCGTCCAGAATATTGCTGATCGCTTCGACCGGTGTTGCCGGGTTGAGCGCGATACCGGCCTTCTTGCCGAGCGCACGGATCGATTGCAGCGAGCGATGCGTATGCGGTCCGGCTTCTGCGTGCACGGTGATCAGATCGCAGCCTGCATCGGCAAAGGGTTCCAGATAGGGATCGCACGGCGCAATCATCAGATGCGCGTCGAAGAATGCCTTGGTGCGCGGGCGGATCGCCTTCACCACCTGCGGGCCGAATGTGATGTTCGGCACGAAATGTCCGTCCATGACATCGATATGAATCCAGTCGGCACCGGCTTCCAGCACGGCATCGACTTCTTCGCCAAGACGGGCAAAGTCGGCGGACAGAATGGACGGGGCAATGGCGATGGGGCGCATGGCGATAGTCTCCTTGGCAGCGTGGCTTGCCCGTATCATATGAACAGCAAAAATCCTATCCCCAGCGCTTGTGGAACCACATCCACTGGCCCGGATATTCGCGCACCCATTGCTCGACCGTGTCATTGAGCAATTGCGCGGTGGCGTCGATATCGATCTGGCCCTTGTCGTCGCGTGGCAATTCCATGCGCTCGTAAAGTTCAAGCCGATAGCGTCCGCCGGGCAGGCGGATACAGCGCGCCGGATAGACATCGCAATCATATTGCCGCGCAAGCTTGGCCAGCAGCGGATTGGTCTTCACCGGGCGGTTGAAGAATGTGGAAGGCACGCCACGCGAGAATTTCTGGTCAACGAGCATACCGACATTGCCGCCATCGCCGAGAATACCCGCCAGCGCCCAGGCAGCGCCTGCCTTGGAAGGCACGAGATGGCCCATATTGGTATGGCGCGCTTTCAGAACCTTGTTGGCGATATAGGGATTGTTCGGCGGACGAAACAGTGCGGTGACATTCAGGCCGAATGTGGCTGCGCAGATCGGCAGCAGTTCGAAATTGCCGGTATGGGCGGTGAAGAAGATATGCGGCTTCTTTTCATCGCGCAGGCGTTCGAAAATCGGAATGCCGTCCACCTCGATCAGGCCCGGCTTTGCGGCATGGGGATCGAAATCGAAAATCGCGTCGAGGAAAATATACTCTGCCAGCAGCCGCGCCATGGAATCCCACATGTCGCGGGCGATCACTTCGATCTCGGCGTCGCTCTTTTCGGGATAGGCTTGGCGCAGATTGTTGGTTGCGATCTTGTGGCGCGGCGTCAGCGGCCCGACGAGACGGGCCACCTTGGCCGAAAAGCTGATGGCAGCCTTCGCCGGAAACAGGCGCAACAGGCCAAGCAGCACAAAAACGGCCTGAGCCCAGAGCCAGTAATTGAACTGCTTCAGCTTGCGCGACCAGCGAAAGAGCAGGAGCTTCAGTTTGAACATCATGACAAGGACGGGCTTCAGTCGATCTGGAGAATGATCTTGCCGAAGACGTCGCGGCCTTCCATGCGCTTCAGGGCGGTGTCGATATCGTTGAAGCCGACCACCGTATCGATGACCGGATGTACGATACCACGCGCCATTTTCTGCATGGCATCGGCCATGTTTTCCATGCGGCAGCCAAACGAGCCCAGAATCTTGAGCTGCTGCTGGAAGAGCTGCATCAGGTTCATATTGGTCGAAACGCCCGAGGTCGATCCACAGGTGACAAGACGCGCGCCGCGCTTCATGCAGAGCATCGAACCGGCCCAGGTATCCGCGCCGACATGTTCGAAGACGACATCGACGCCCTTCTTCTTGGTCAGCTTGCGCACGACGCCTTCGAAGCGGTCTTCGCGATAGTTGATGACGTGATCGGCGCCGAGAGCCTTGGCCTTCTCGATTTTGTCGTCAGAACCAACCGTGGTGATGACGGTGCAGCCCATCTTCTTGGCAAGCTGGATCGCCGCCGAACCGATTCCCGAGCCGCCCGCCTGGACGAGAACGGTTTCGCCCGGTTCCAGCTTGGCATTGTCGAATAGCATGTGCTCGACCGTGCCGAAGGTGACAGGCGCGACGGCAGCGCCGATGGCATCAACACCGGGAGGTGCTGCCACGAGCAGGCGGGCCGGAAGGTTCACGGCCTCGCAGGCAAAGCCGTCGAGATGGAAACCATGAACGCCGCCGACATGTTCGCACAGATTGTCACGGCCTTCACGGCAGGCGCGGCAAAGGCCGCAGGTGCGCGCACCATAGATCGAAACGAGCTGGCCGGGCAGCAGATTGGAAACGCCGGGACCGACGGCATCAACGACACCGGAAGCTTCCGCACCGATCACCAGCGGCATCTTGCGCTTGGCGAAAGCCATACCACGCCAGCCCCATACGTCGATATGGTTCAGCGCGACCGCCTTGATCTTGACCGTGACTTCGCCAAGGCCGGGAGGCGGCGGCGGTGCAATGTCGGTGATTTCAAGGCGACGGTCGTCGAGAAGCTGCAAAGCGCGCATGGGCTCTTCCTTTCATGGCATGATCCCGGAGAGCTTGCGCCTTCCGGGATCATCAGGAAATTTAAAGTTCTTTTGCCGGACGGATTAATTCGGATTTGCCGCCAAAACAAGGCTCGTATTCTGTCCGCCGAAGCCGAATGAGTTCGAAAGCACGGCGGAAACCTTGGCCTCACGCTTCACATTCGGCACAACGTCCAGCGGGATAGCCGGGTCTGGATTGTCGTAATTGATGGTCGGCGGCAGCGTCCCCGTCTGGATCGTGAGCAGCGAGAACACAGCTTCAATCGCACCGGCGGCGGTCAGCGTATGGCCGATCATCGACTTGTTGGACGAAACAGGGATGGATTCGATGCGCTCGCCGAAGACGGACGAAAGGGCCAGATATTCCATCTTGTCGTTTTCCGGCGTCGAGGTGCCGTGGGCGTTGATGTAGGAAATCTGGTCTTCGGTCAGGCCAGCATCAGCCAGTGCCGCGCGCACGGTGCCAATGGCAGGCGAGGCGTCCGGCTTGGAGCGGGTGCGATGGAAATCGTCGGCCTTTTCGCCACAACCAGCCAGAATGCCGAGAACCTTCGCACCACGGGCGACCGCGCTTTCGAGCGATTCCATAACGAGCGCGCCGGAACCTTCGGCCATGGCAAAGCCGTCGCGATCCTTGGAGAACGGCTTTGATGCCTTTTCCGGCTTTTCATTCTGGGTGGACAATGCGGAAAGCAGCGAGAAGCGGATGAGCGCTTCCGCCGAAACAGAACCATCGGTGCCAATCGCCAGAACATGGTCGCTTTCGCCGCGACGGATCGCTTCAACGCCAAGCTGGATCGCTGTTGCACCCGAGGCGCAGGCGGTGGAAAGCGTGATCGGCAGACCACGCGTGCCAAAGACTTCCGAAAGACGTTCGGCGATATAGCCGAACTGCGTCGTGTTGAAGAGTGCCTCGTGACGTGCACGACGGCAGGCTTCAAGCAGAAGCTGATAGCTTGCAGGACCTTCGTTCTTCACGCTGGCATCAAGCGCAAAGCGGCTTTTCCAGTCGAGTTCGACCGGCGGAGCGGCAAGAAACAGCGGACCCCCGAAATTGGTTGTCGAAAGGCCGGACTGTGCAAGCGCCTCTTCACCGGCCAGACGTGCCAGCTTTTCCGACAGTGCCGACGCGCCGACTTCGCTTTCAGGAAGGAAATCCACAGTGCCCGCAAAGCGCGTGTTCAGATTTTCCAGCGGAAAACGGGTAATGCTGTGAATACCCGAAACACCGCCCGTGAGCGCGGCCCAGTTATCTTCCTTGCCCTGTCCGAGCGAGGAAACAACGCCAGCGCCCGTGATGGCGACGATAGGGCGGCCCAGATGGTCTTTATATTTGGTCATCTTATGCTCTCACCAGCTTTGCGGCACCTTCGGCGCGCGTTGCTCCGACAGTGGTGACGACGGCTTCGCTGATTTTTCCATCAGCTGCCTTTTCCGACGCGTTCAACGGCGCAAAAGCCTCACCTTTCCAGACAGAAATGGCGGCCAGCGCCAGCGCCAGCGGGAATTGTGCTTCGCGCAAATGTCCGGTCAGGCCGGATACGCCGCGATAGGCAGCGGAAAAGCCGTCTAAAACGGATTTTTCGGCTTTGGTCGCCTCATGAGCACCGGATGCGCCGGAAACGACATAAGCAGGCTCTTTGCCGCCATTGGCTTCGAG
Source organism: Ochrobactrum sp. C6C9 (assembly GCF_022627935.1). Lineage (NCBI taxonomy): Bacteria > Pseudomonadati > Pseudomonadota > Alphaproteobacteria > Hyphomicrobiales > Brucellaceae > Ochrobactrum > Ochrobactrum sp. C6C9. The sequence continues at coordinate 54,653 of NZ_JABXGB010000006.1, forward strand.
AACGAGGTCGCGAATGGTCTTTGCAAGATCGTCGCTTTCGCGGCGGATTTGCGTGGCAGCGATTCCCGCTACTTCCGCATAGGCGCGTGCGCCGCGCTTTGCCGCATGTTCGGCGTTTTCGAGGACGAGGAACACGCCGCCGGAACCTGAAATCATGCCGCCGCCAGCCGAGCCGTCACGCTCCCAGAGCGGAGCCCAGCCGTCATGCTTGAGCAATCCGCCCAATTCGTGACCGAGAATCATGTCGAAATGTTCGGCATTGTAGGAGCCGCCCACCAGAGCATGGGTGCTTTGTCCGGTGCGGATGCGGGCTGCCGCGGTTTCGATGGCTGAAATGCCGGAGCCTTCTTCACCCATGAAAGTGCGCGAAGAACCCGTCACTTTGTGCACGATGGAAATATTGCCAGCGAGCAGGTTGGAAAGCTGCGCCAGAAACAGGGTCGGACGCAGTTCGGTCGAGAGTTTCTCGTTCAGCATCACACCACGATTATTGCTGGTGCGGCCTTCCTCAAGAATCTGCATATCGACGGTAATATCGCGTTCGCCGCCACCCGCGCCCACAACCATATCCATGGTCGCGCAGAGCGCTTCATCGTCCTTCATGCCTGCATCTTGCAGCGCAAGGCCCGCGGCATAGGTGCCGAGGCGCTGCCAGGTTTCCATCTGGCGCTGGTCGCCACGCTTTGGAATTTGCAGGCTCCAATCGACTTCGCCGAGTGGATGGACGGTGTAGGGAGCAAAGGATTCTTTCTCGAGGCGCGGTTCGCTGCCTGTTGTCGAAAAAGCGTTCCAATGCACTTCAGCGCCTTCGCCGAGTGATGAAATGATGCCGATGCCGGTGATGACGACTTTATTGTTCTGCATGGGTCCGGTTCTGCCGTGATGAGGCCAAGGTCTATCCGAGAACTATCTTGCGCTCCAGAAACGGAATCAGGGCGAACATTGCTGTCCACCCTTCAATACCGTCAATTTTTCAGCGAGCTCAGGCCTTCTTGGCCGCAACCAGCTCGTCGATCTTGGCGCAGAGGTTCTTCAGCACGAAGTATTCTTCGGTCGGAACCTTGCCTTCGTTCACTTCCTGCGTCCACTGCTCAAGCGGAATCTTGATGCCGAAAGCCTTGTCGATAGCGAAGACGATGTCGAGGAAGTCGAGGCTGTCGATGCCCAGATCGTCGATGGTGTGGCTTTCCGGCGTGATGGTGTCACGATCGATTTCACTGGTTTCGGCGATGATGTCGGCGACTTTGTCAAAAGTAGAGGACAAGTTTCGATTCCTTTATTCCTGATGATGCCGCGAATTATAGGCATCTGATTTTTTCGTCGCATTCCGCTGCCAGCAAAAGTGCCGGGCACATTTGCTGGAAATGCTCTGTATGCGCGTGTCTAGCGTTTTTCCGGTCACGAGGAAAGTCATATTACTTTCAAGATCACCGGGCATTCGATGCGCATATAAGATACGAGACAAGCGAAGCGCAACATAAAGGCAATCTCAATTTTTTGAAATCACTTCATATGGCTCGTTTTGGAGGCTTTTTTAGCGCTTGACGAAATAGATCACCCCAATGAGCGACAGCGCTATCATGGCGCAGGCAAGCGCCGTTTCCAGCGGGCCGTCCTGTATGATGATAGCAACGAGACCCGATATGATGCTGGCCAGCGTGCCGAGCAATCCCGGCTGTTGCAACGTGGGGGACGCGCTCTGCTGTTCAGCCTCCGGGCCCCCCTTATATGCCGGTTCATAGGAGTGCGGGAACGAAATGCCTGCCGAATGAGCGGCGTCGATATCGTTGACCGGCTTTTCCGCCAGCGCCAGCGCGCGTGTTCGCACGCGTTCGACACGAGCCTGCCAGCCTTTGCCAAAGGTCGCGGCGGCGGCCAGTCCTCTGAGCCAGGCTGCACGTTCATCGGAAAGTCTGTCGATGAGGTCTTGCGGCGAGCGGGCGGAAAGTGCGGCAAATGTTGCTGGCCCGAGAAACCCGTCCTGAAGAACGCCAAGTATTTGCTGCAACATCTTGATCGCATGACCCGGGCCTGAATTGACCGCGAAGTCCAGCATGGCATAGTCAACGCCTGAGGGAAGACTGTCGCCATCGATCTTGTCCCAATACTGCTTTTTGTAGATTTCCGTTGCAGCGTCTTTTGTAAGATTTTTGACGTCTTGAGCAGACTCGGAATGACCTGTCCATTTCGAAAGCGTGCCGATAGTAATACCCATATTGGTTGCGCCGCCCGGATCAGCCGGATTGTCGACGTAGCCGCCTTCTTCCTGAAATATATAGGGCATAATCGTCGAGAAGTTTGAACGCATATCAATACCTTTATTAATTTATATTAGAAATATAAAGTAAGTATGGGCGCTGTATACTGTACGCTATCACAGAAATAGATGTAAAAAATATCGGAGGAATCGATTGCGATCAAGCAGCAACCCTCTTGCTTAAGAGCGTGCGATGCGGCTTGATGCGGTTCCCATAAATCATACTTTTACAGGCGGCAGACGTGACATCGGAAATTTTCGGACATGCTCCAGACGGGCAGGCGGTTCACCGGCTGACCATCTCCAACGGGCCGCTCACGGCCAAGATCATCACCTGGGGCGCGGCCATTCAGGATCTGCGTCTTGACGGGCATGATGCGCCGCTGGTGATCGGTTACCAGAATTTTGATGATTATCCGGCCCATTCGCCGCATCTGGGCGCGATAGCGGGTCGCTCGGCCAATCGTATTCGCGATGCGCGCTTTGTGCTGGACGGAAAGACTTATGAGGTGGAGCCAAACTATCTCGGCCGCCATAATCTCCATGGTGGCAGCAAGGGCCTCGGCAATCGCGTCTGGAAAGTCACCGGCAGCGGTGCCGATTATGTCACGCTTGCAACCGTTGCCGAAGATGGCGAAATGGGTTTTCCCGGCAATCTCAAAATCAGCTGCACCTATATGCTGAATGGCAATGGCGCCTTAATCGTGCGGCTGGAAGCCGTGACCGACAAGCCGACGATCTGCAATCTTCTGCACCACAGCTATTTCAATCTGGACGACGGCGGCGAAAGCGACATCCTCGAACATCAGCTGAAGATTGTGGCCGACGCTTATATGCCGGTGGATGAAGCGCTGATTCCAGACGGGCGCGTTCTGCCGGTCAAGGACACGGCATATGATTTCCGCGATTATCGCCTGATCCGCCATGCTGAAAACGGCAAGCAGGTCGAATATGACAGCAATTTCTGTCTTTCTGCGGCGCGTGTGCCGTTGCGGCTCTGCGCTTCTGTCAAGGCCGCGAAGTCCGGTGTGCGCATGGATGTGCTGACGACAGAACCGGGCGTCCAGTTCTATGCCGGCAATACGATGGCCAATGATTGCATCGGCCTGACGGGTAAGCCCTACGGGAAACATGCGGGCTTCTGCCTCGAGCCGCAAATTTGGCCCGGCTCGCTCGAATATCCCTATTTCCCGCAGGCCATTTTGCGCCCGGGCGAAATCTACGCTCAGGAGAGCCGTTTCGCCTTCACCCGGGACTAATGGATGCTATCCGGCATAAGCGGCGCGCGCTGTTTCCATGGGCGTGAGCGCGCCGCGCGTTTCCACCACCCGGGCCGCGACGGCATGGGCCTTCTGCGCGGCTTCGACGGGTGAAAGCCCTTCCATGCGCGCGACAAGATAGGCACCGTTGAAGCTGTCGCCAGCGCCGGTCGTGTCCACGGCATTGGCGAAAACGGCAGGAACCAGTGTCTGTTCGCCACCGGCTGCAACCAGGGCGGGTTCGGTGCCGTCCTTGACGACAACTTCCTTCACGCCAAGGCTGATGAGGCGCTCGGCGCAGGCCTCGGCATTGGTGTCGCCGAAAAGCGCCTGTTCATCCGGGAAGGTCGGCAGAGCGATATCGGCAAGGCGCATCGCTTCACTGATGATCTCCTGCGCTGCCTTGCGATCCGGCCAGAGTTGATGACGGAAATTCGGATCGAAAGCGATCCGCGATCCGGCAGCGCGGCATTGCCGCAGCACGTCGAAAAAGGTTTCGCGATGTTCCGGCAGGACGATGGCGATCGAAATACCGGAAAAATAGATGATGTCGCGCCCGGAAAGGCTTTGCTCTAGCGCGGCTCTGTCGCTGGCCAGACGGCGCGCAGCGGCATCGCTGCGCCAATAGGTGAAGGACCGTTCTGCGCCGCTCAGCGTGATGGCATAAAGGCCCGGATGCACACCGGCAATCACCGGGCTATGGGCAATGCCGATGCCGTTGGACGAAAAGAAAACGCGCTGTTTCTGCGAGAAATTATCTTCGCCGAATGCGCTCACATAGTCGACCGGAAACGCTCGGTCTGTCAGCGCGCGAACATACCAGGCGGTGTTCAGCGTATCGCCAGCAAAACCCATGCGCCACTGGTCGCCTTCGCCGCCCGAAAGTTCAATCATGCACTCGCCGATAGACGCGAAACCGCTCATCTTTTTCTCCTCAAGTCGATTACAGACGCCTATACCAATTTTCTGTGATGTAAAATCGCTTTGTCAGTTGTCTTCCATCATTGTCATACAGGCTTTATCGACTTGCCACATTCGTTGTGTAACGATCCCGCGCCGTGCTGGGGTGAGACACCGTTACAGACCAAGGATTTGAAATGCGTTATGCAATCTATTTCACGCCGCCTTCCAGCGATGCGCTTTTGAAGGTTGCGGCCAATTGGCTGGGGCGCAACGCCTTTAGCGGAGAGCCTGTCAAGCTGCCGGCGATTCGCTCCCTTGGGACGGAAGAGATCGCATCGCTGACTGAAGAGCCGCGTCGTTACGGTTTCCACGCCACGATGAAAGCGCCGTTTCGCCTGAACGACAATCAGACGGAAAGCGAACTCCTGTCCGCATTGATGCATTTTGCCTCGTCGGTCGAGCCGGTCGTCATTCCACGCCTGAAGCTTCAGCCCATTGGGCCGTTCTTTGCGCTGGTGCCGCATGAATCTGTTACGGCATTGAACCAGCTCGCCAATGATGTTGTCGTCGCGCTGGACCGCTTCCGCGCGCCGCTCAACGAAGCTGAAATTGCCAAGCGCCGCCCCGAACGCCTGAGCGAAGCGCAGCGTCACAATCTGGAGCGCTGGGGCTATCCATACGTTTTTGAAGAGTTCCGTTTCCATATGACGCTCACGGGTCCGGTTGCAGAGGGTGACCGCGCCAGGATCGAGCGCAGGCTGGAAGAATTCTTTGCGCCATTGCTGAACGACCCGGTCGAGGTTGCGAATCTCGCTTTGTTTGTGGAACCTGAGAAGGGCGCGCCCTTCGAGATCCATTCGCTGCATCCGCTGACAGGCGGAACCACGAAGACGCGCACCCAGCGGGCAGTGGGGAGGCCGTAAGCGATGACGAATGAAACTATCCTGCGCAACGCGCGTATCGTTCTCGCAGACGATGTTATCGACGGATCAATCAAGCTCGTCGACGGTAAAATCGCAGACATTGCCAGCGGTCCGTCAGCGGTCGGCGAGGATATGGAAGGCGACTTCCTGACGCCGGGGCTGATCGAACTGCATACCGACCATCTGGAAGGGCATTATGCACCGCGCCCGAAAGTGCGCTGGAACCCGATTGCCGCCGTGCAGGCGCATGATGCGCAGATTGCTGCTTCCGGCATTACCACCGTATTCGACGCCTTGCGCATAGGTCTGGATGACGATGCACCAACGGGCATCGATGATATGCTCAAGCTTTCCACGGCAATAGCGGAAGGTCGTGCGGCGGGACGGCTCCGTGCCGACCATTTCCTGCACATGCGCTGCGAAGTTTCCGCGCCGGATTGTCTTTCGGCCTTTGAACGCTTTGGCAGTCATCCGTTGATCAGGCTGGTCTCGCTGATGGATCACGCGCCCGGACAGCGCCAATTCACCAATCTGGACGCCTACAAGGCCTACTTCCTGGGCAAGAACAAGCTGTCGGAAGAAGAGTTCCGGATTTACTGCGAGCGCCGCATCGGCCAGTCGCAGCAATATTCCGCCAAGACCCGCAAGGCGATTGCCGATCTTTGCCACGAGCGCGGCGTAATCCTCGCAAGTCATGACGATGCAACGTTGGATCACGTCGCCGAAGCGCGCGAACAGGGCATTCGCGTGGCCGAGTTTCCGACCACTCATGCCGCGGCCAGAGCTTCGAAAGAATCTGGCATGTCGGTGCTGATGGGCGCACCGAATGTGGTTCGCGGTGGCTCGCATTCGGGCAATGTTTCCGCGCGCGAACTGGTTGAAGCCGGGCATCTCGACATCATCTCGTCGGATTATATTCCGGCCAGCATGATGCAGTCGGCATTCTTTCTGGCCGATGTGCTTGATGGAATTTCACTTCCGCAGGCTATTCGTCTGGTTTCGAAGAACCCCGCGCAGGCTGTGGGTCTCGATGATCGCGGCGAAATTGCCGAAGGCAAGCGCGCCGATCTGGTACGCCTTCAGGTGGCCGACCATGTGCCGATTATCAAGACGGTCTGGCGCGAGGGGCGGCGGGTCATTTAATTCCGGCTCTGACGGCCTGCAAATGGCGTTGTTCGGCGCTTCCGGTGCTCATGTAACTTTATTCGACGCATAGTCTTACCCGAAAAGTCTGCAACTTTTCGGGACCATGCTTCAAGTACACTCCGCTCCGGTTCTCGAACTCCACCATTTTCGGGTCGCCATAACCAGAATTTCGTCGCGCTTATCCAACCGGCATCGGCTCTGCTGCGGCAAGGCTAAGCTTGCCGTCGTCGGCCACGTTCAACTCGAACTCGCGATAGCTGTTTATGCTGCGATGCGAGGTCTGCGGTGAATGGGGATGCGTTGCCGTGACGACGACCACGCAAGCGCCAGCCGTTTCGCCTGCGACGATGCCAGCCGGAGCGTCTTCGAACACCAGACAGCGATGTGGATCGAAACCAAGCTTCTTTGCGCCCAACTGGAAGCATTCAGGGCTCGGCTTACCGCGCTCGACATCTTCTGCCGAAACAATGGTTTTCGGCAGCGGCAGTCCAGCTGCCTTGATGCGGCGTCGGGCCAGCTCAAGCGGGGCGGATGTGACAATCGCCCAGCGATCTTCCGGTAGGGCCTTCAGAAAATCGCAGACGCCGTCGATCGGAACGATACCGTCCAGATCGGCCATTTCAGCTTCCAGCAGGATGGCCGCTTCCTGATCGGGGTCAAGGCCGAGATCAAGGCGGCGAACGGTATCGACTGCGCGTACGCCATGAATGGTCGGCAGAAATGTAACCGGATCGATCCCGTGGCGCTTGGCCCATTCTCCCCAGACGCGTTCGGTCGCGGCGATGGAACTCAGGATCGTGCCGTCCATGTCAAACAGGAAGGCATCGAAGGTTTTACCGAAGGGAGAAAGGGAGGTCACGCCGGATTTCCTTGAATGAATGAGAAAAGAATCGGAAGAAATGCTTTAGAACGCGATCATAATGCGCAAATGCGACCAAAGTCACAGTCTTTGGCTTATAACTGCGCTGGTTGGCGCTGAACGCGATAAACTCCTATATAGGTGCAAAGCGAACCCCAAGCCGCAAAACTTGAACATTTTGCGCAACTGTGGCTTTTTGCGCCGTTCCGGTGCCAGATTGGGACCACATTGCCTGCAATCGGGCCGATTGCTCTGAAACGCTCCATGAATCGCCTTCTCAGGATTTATGCCTAAATGACTGATGTACCGTCGAAAAATCGCAACTATCCGGACTATCGCTTCGCCGTTGCGCCGATGATCGATTGGTCTGACAGGCATTGCAGGTATCTTCACCGGCTCTTTTCGAAGCGCGCTTTGCTTTATACGGAGATGGTCGTGGCGGATGCGGCGATCCACGGTCCGCGCGACCGCCTGCTCGGTTTTGATGCGGCGGAACATCCAATCGCCTTGCAGCTCGGTGGGTCCGATCCGGTGAAGCTTGCAGAAGCGGCAAAGATCGGGATCGGCTTTGGATATGACGAGATCAACCTCAATGTCGGCTGCCCATCGGATCGCGTCCAGTCGGGCACGTTCGGCGCTTGCCTGATGCAGACGCCCGAAGTCGTGGCGCGCTGTGTGGAGGCGATGAAGGCAGCTGTTTCCGTGCCGGTCACGGTCAAGTGCCGTATCGGCGTCGATGATCAGGACCCGGAAGTGGCGCTCGATGCGCTGGCCGATCTGGCGCTTGCCGCAGGCGCCGACGCCTTGTGGGTGCATGCACGCAAGGCGTGGCTGAAAGGGCTGTCACCGAAGGAAAACCGCGAAATTCCGCCGCTGGATTATGATCGTGTCTATCGCCTGAAGCAGCGTCTTGGCGATGTTTTCTTCGGTATCAACGGCGGTATTACCACGCTTGATGAAGCCAAAACGCATCTGGAACAGATGGATGGTGTGATGCTCGGACGCGCTGCCTATCACAATCCCGCTTTGTTGGCTGAAGTGGATGCCCGTCTGTTTGGCGATGAACCTGTCGCGGTTGAAATGGCGGATATTATCGAAGCCATGTGCGACTATACCGACCGGCATATCGCATCGGGCGGCAGGCTTTCCCATGTCAGCCGCCATATGGTGGGCCTGTTCAGCGGCCTGCCGGGGGCACGCCGCTGGCGCCAGATGCTGTCCACCGACGCGACGAAGCCGGGTGCTACCAGCGCTGTGCTGCGTGAAGCCTATGCTGTTGTAACCGAAGCCAGTGCCGAAGCGGCTTAATCGATCAGGATCAACTGATCGCCGCGCACCGTAAAGCCGCCCAGCGTCTGCAGGAAATTCATGCCGAGCAGGCTGCCGGTCATGAGGCCTTCCTTGGTGACCATGGCGCGGATGTTTTGGCGTTCGATGTTGCCGATTTGCAAATTCGCGATAGTGATGCTGGCGGCGGAAGCGGTGCCATTGGCTGTCATCACCGGGACATTATAGTTGAGCGACCCGGTATCCAGACCCGCGCGCTCCGCGTCTTGCTGTGAGAGCACGACGGAAGATGCGCCCGTATCGACCAGAAAATGCACGCGCGCGCCGTTGACGCGACCATTCACTTCGAAATGGCCATTGGCGGCTTTGGCAAGTGTGACGGTCAGCGACCCTTCGGCGTTTCGTCCGGAAATCGGGCTGCCGGGAATAAGGCCTGCGGTAATGCGGCTGGCAGCATCCTGAAGGTCGTAGCGGTACTGATAGCCTGCAACGAGACCGAGAATAATCACCGCCCATACGGCCATATTACGTGCGAAATCCGAAAGCTTGATGCCAGAGCCGAGCAGACCGGCGGCGAGAACCACGCCCCATATGCCAAGATAGGCTGCGCGGGCGAAGACATCATTGTCGAGGCCCATCGTGGTACCGCTGTCATTGTTGGACATCAGCAGCAGAGCGACAATTGCGACAGCGGCAATAACGAGCCAGAAGAAACGCCCCATCAACCTACTTTCTTTTCAATGAGAATTTCATGCCGGTCGGGCAGAAGTGATAGCACAGTGATCTGCTCTTCGGCACTCATCCCGGACCAGCGCGTGATTTCATCAAGCGTGCGCGCGCAACCGAGACAAAAGCCGGTTTCTGCGTCCATCGTGCATATCAATATGCAAGGTGATTTGATTGTCGCCGTGTTCATGCATGAAATGTGGTTGCATTACAGGGCCATGACAAGCCCGATCAACACCGCAAGCGACGCGATTTGTTGCGCAGCGCCCAAAGTATCGCCCGTCTGCCCGCCGATTTTCGACATGCACAGCCGGGCGAAACCGACAAGCAGCAGCGTCACAAGAACAAGCGCATTGATGACGGACAGGACGCCGCCTGAAGGGATCAGCCCCGCCGCCAGAATAACGAAACCCAGCGCCACGCCGCAAACGACCGTTTCCCAACTTGGCGCACCAACGCTGTCCGCAAGCCCGCCGGGGCGGGCGGAGGGCAGGCTATGCCAGAAGGCGAGTATGGCCGAACGGCTCGCCGCTTCGCAGGCGATGAGCGCAAGCAATGCATAGCCGGGCCCCACGCGCTCTATAATAGTGGCCAGAAGCGAAGCCTTGATGCCGACCCAGGCGACGAGCGTGAGTGCGGCAAAGGTGCCGATGCGCGAATCCTTCATGATATCGAGGCGTCGATCCGGCGTTGCGCCGCCGAAGAAGCCATCCGCGGTATCGCCAAGTCCGTCTTCGTGCAGCGCGCCGGTCATGGCTGCCAGCGCGCCAACGGCAATAAATCCGCAGGCGAGGGCCGGCAGATGCAGTGAATTGGCGACCATCAGTGCGATGCCTGCAAGCAGGCCCAGCACGGCACCGGCAAGCGGGAAGGCGCGTGCATTGCGCAATAGCGAATCGTCCGTGTTTTCAAACCAGCTTCGCGGAAGCGGCAGACGGCTCAGAAAGCCGAGCGACCGGATTGTATCGCCTATGAAACCATTTCGCTGCAAATGACTGCTCCGCAACACTTTATCGCCCAAAGAAGGGTTCGGGGCTCGCGATATTTCGCCTCAAGGGCCGTTGGCTCGAAGAGGTGATTTGAAAAATTGTGTCAGTGCTTATAGGACGTGCCAAACAGATTTGCATCTCCCATGATCGATTGGACTGAACGATATGAGCGCCAGTGGCCTTCCCTTTGACGATTTTCGTGAACTGATCCGCAATCTGCCCGGTCCCGATCTGGGTGCGGAAAGGGCCGTGCGCGAGCGCGAGGTAACTCTGACCAAGCCTGCCGGTTCGCTGGGGCGTCTTGAAGACATCGCAGCCTGGCTCGCCGCATGGACCGGAAAGCGCACGCCGCAGATCAACCGCCCGCTGGTCGCGGTGTTTGCTGGCAATCACGGTGTCACGGCAAAGAACATCACCCCGTTTCCGTCCAGCGTCACGGCGCAGATGGTCGAAAACTTTGCAGCGGGTGGTGCGGCGATCAACCAGATCTGCATTGCCAATGATCTGGGCCTGAAGGTTTTCGACCTGGCGCTGGAGCATCCGACGGCAGACATTACCGAAGAACCGGCCATGGATGAGCGCACCTGCGCGGCGACCATGGCTTTCGGCATGGAGGCGATTGCCGGCGGCACCGATCTTCTTTGCATCGGTGAAATGGGTATCGGCAACACGACCATTGCGGCGGCTATCGCGCTCGCTTTGTTCGGTGGCACGGCGGAAGACTGGGTGGGGCCGGGCACAGGTTCTACGGGCGATCTGTTGCAGCGCAAACTTGCAGCCGTTCGTCAGGCGGTTGCGTTGCATCAGGCGCATCTGAAAGACCCGCTTGAAGTGCTGCGCCGCCTCGGCGGGCGTGAAATTGCTGCCATGGCAGGCGCCGTTCTGGCCGCTCGCATGGAAAAAATCCCGGTCATTATCGACGGTTTCGTCGCCTCTTCGGCTGCTGCGATACTTTATGCGGCAAATCCGGAAGCAATTGATCATTGTCTGTTCGGCCACGTGTCAGCTGAGCCGGGCCATCGCCTGCTGCTGGCAAAGCTTGGCAAGGAGCCGCTTCTCGATCTCGGCATGCGTCTCGGTGAAGGCACCGGTGCCGCACTCGCCGCCAGCATCGTCAAGGCGGCGGCTCAATGCCATAGCGGCATGGCCACCTTCGAGCAGGCCGGTGTAGCCTCCGCGAAGCACTAACAAAAACAAAAAGCCCGGCACTGCCGGGCTTTTCATTTTCATTTCAAAGACTGGGAGGTCAATTATTTTCCTTATCCAGCACCATGTAGTCGAGCGGCAGCTCGGTCGTGTACTTGATCTGCTCCATCGCGAAGGATGACGACACGTCGCGAATTTCGATCTTGCTGATCAGGCGCTTGTAGAAGGCGTCATAGGCCGCAATATCCGGCACAGCGACACGCAGGAGATAATCGACATCGCCGCTCATGCGGTAGAATTCGATAACCTCGGGGAACTCCTGCACCACTTCCGAGAAGCGCTTCAGCCATTCATGGCTGTGCGAGCTGGTGCGCACCGATACGAACACCGTCACACGCGCATTGACGCGGATCGGATCGAGGATCGCCACACGGCGCTTGATGACACCATCTTCTTCAAGCTTCTGGATACGACGCCAGCAAGGCGTTGTGGAAAGGCCAACCTTCTTGGCAACGTCTGCCACTGCCAATGTTGCGTCTTCCTGCAATAAGCGCAGTATTTTTCTGTCGAGCCTGTCCATGCGTTTCCGTTCCCGGTTTTAGAAATCGTTTCCCGAACTTTACGAGTGTGCGAAACGTCATACCTTATGATGTGCTATCGGCAGAAGTTACAGGAAAAATATTCTTATGAGAACCAATCCAGTAAAATTTATTTATCGTCGCAAATGAGGCTTCGCACTTTTGCCTGAACAATAGGCACAACCTCTTCATCGAACCATGGATTGCGTTTCAGCCAGCCGCTGTTTCGCCAGGAAGGATGAGGCAGCGGAAGCACGATCCGTCCTGCCTTGTTGGGCGTTTCAATGAAGTGACGCCAGTTCTTCACTGTTTCGGTCAGGTTGCGTCCGCGATAGTCGGGCAGGTGGTAGGCCAGCGCATATTTCCCCACTACCAGAACGAACTCCAATTGCGGCATGGAAGCAAAGACCCGGTCATGCCAAGTCATACGGCATTCGCGGCGCGGGGGCAGGTCGCCGCCATGCTTGTCATAGCCGGGAAAGCAGAAGCCCATGGGAACGATGGCAAACCGGGCCGGATCATAAAACTCCTCACGGGTCGTTCCAAGCCATTGCCGCAGGCGGTCGCCGGAAGGATCGTTAAAGGGCAGGGACGTATTGTGCACGCGGATACCCGGTGCCTGACCGCAGATCGCGACACGTGCCGTATTGGAGACAAAACAGACAGGATTGGGCTCATGTGGCAGCGGTGGCTGAAACAGCGGCTCATCGCGGCAGATGCGGCAGGCTTTGATCGATTGGCTGAGCGTGATCAGGTCTTCCACGAAGCTTCGCTCCGGATTTCGGGATGTCGTCATTGGAAACGGTCGATGAAGGCGGCGATACGCTCCTTAATATAGTAAACGAAAGCGTCGATACTATTGCGGTCCAGCGATGAGGTCTTGCTCCCCGTCTGCGCATCCTTATCCTCGCGCGGATTTTCCTTCCGCCATGACGAGGGCTTCTCGAAACGCCCTGCCCACATGCCGCGGCTGTTGCGGCGGGCGTCTGTTTCCTCGCGGTCATAATCGCCATAGGCAAGCGCCCAACCCTGCTGCACCATCCAGCCATTGAGGTCGGTTTCTCCGAGATAACAACGCGCCAGGTCGCGGCCATAACGGTCAAAGCCCTCGGTCTCGCAGCGAATCGTTGCCCTTCCGATTCTTGCCCGCAAGAAATTGCGAGCTTCCTTGCCGCAATCGTAACTATTGCCGTTTCGCTCGCAGCTCTGTGTCATCTCCGGTGCGTCGATACCCTTCAGGCGAATATGCACCTTGTTTATGATCACCGTATCCCCATCTATGACATAGACCGAGCCATCGCGCGTTTCGGTCGGGCGCTTTTCATTCGGCAAGTATGAAATGCCGATAACGATGGCTGAAAAGAACAATAAAGTCAGTATGATGCTGCGAAGACCTCCCATTCCGCTTTTGCGGGTGCCGGAGTTGTTTCGCCTATTGGGGCGCCGATAGGGGCGTCTGTAATTGCGCATGGGATCCGGTTGGTTGCAATCGTCGGTGTCATAGGCATTCTATTTTATGCGGCCCTCAGACGGAAACAATCGTCAGCGTTCTGTTCCATGGGGAGCATATTCAAAGGGATCAACAACAATCGGTTTGTTGTCAAACGGCAACAGTCTTTACCGTTACTTTAGGTTAGAAAGAACTACGGTCATTTTTGCCTATTTCCCGCCACAAAGGGACATCATCCGTCAAGGAAAGGCAAAAGCCGTCAAACAATCTGGAGCGAAGGCTCCCGCAGGATTAGGCAGGAATGAGCAAGAGCGCGTTGTTGCAGAGCACACCGATTGCAAGCAAGGGAAACCTTGCCGCCGCCGCTCCGATTCCTTCCAATGATGGCAAGGCTTTTTTCGGCCAAGATCGGGTCTCAGTCTTGACGAAAAGCGTGGCTATTCTGCCTGTAATGAAATCTTTCTCCACGATTTGTGCCAACTATTGTGAAAGACCGGCGTTGTGATGCGTAGTCGTAGTTTTTCATATCCTGTTATTGCCATGGCTGTTGGTTTGGCCATCGCCTGCAACAGTGCCTTTGCTTTTGATCTGAACGACGATTCCGAAAAGTCGCGCAGCCCGTTTGAACTCTTCAAGTTCGGCTTCTCCGCCTATAAGAACGGTCACAAGGACGAGGCGATCAAGGCGCTGCGTTATGCCGCCGAGCGTGGTCATCAGGGTGCAAAGTGGAAACTGGCGCGCATGTATGCCGATGGCGACGGCGTGGCGGAAAACGATTACGAAGCCTACAAGATTTTCGAAAAGATCGTGCGTGAGGGTTCCGAACCGGGTTCCGAGAACGATTCCTATGTCGCTGACGCGCTGGTCGCGCTGGCTGGCTATGTGAAACGCGGCATTCCGGGTTCGCCGGTACGCGCCAATCTTGGTGTCGCCCGCGATCTTTACGTGCAAGCTGCATCGAATTTCGGTGACTCTGCCGCCCAGTTTGAACTTGGCAAGATGCTTCTGTCCGGTGAGGGTGGAGAGCGCAATTCGGTTCAGGCTGCGCGCTGGTTCCAGCTGGCTGCGAATAAAGGCAATGTCAGCGCTCAGGCCATGCTTGGAAACATGTTGTTTCAGGCAGGCAAGACCGTGCGCGGGCTGGCTTTCATGACGGCTGCCTCTGAGCGTTGCGCCGCCGAGGATTGCACCTGGATCCGCGAAATGCAGGAACAGGCTTTCTCAATTGTCGGTGAAGCTGATCGCCGGAATGCTGTGGCTCTTGCGAGCGATATGACGACCAAGGGGTCTTTCTAAGCTTTTCCGTTTTTAAACCGACAGCGTGACTGTTACCGGCACGTGGTCGGATGGCTTTTCCCAGCCGCGAACGTGTTTTTCAATATCGGTCGATACGAAACGATTGGCCGCTTCCGGCGAGAGCATTAGATGATCGATGCGAATGCCGTTGTTTTTCTGCCAGGCACCGGCCTGATAATCCCAGAATGAATAGATGCCGTCATCGTCGGTCGCCGCTCGAATAGCGTCGGTAAAACCGAGATTTTCGAGCTTGCGAAACGCCTGCCGTGATTGCGGCTGAAACAGCGCGTCGCCAAGCCATGCCTGCGGGTTTTTCGCGTCTTGCGGCTCGGGGATGACATTATAGTCGCCAGCCAGCACAAGCGGTTCCTCAAGCGCCAGACGATCCTTTGCCCAGGCTTCCAGACGCCGCATCCACGAAAGCTTGTAGGGAAATTTCTCGGTATCGATTGGATTGCCGTTCGGCAGGTAGAGTGAGACGACGCGGATGACACCTTTATCGGTGGAATACACACCTTCGATGAAACGCGCCTGTTCGTCGCTGTCATCACCGGGCAGGCCGCGATTGACCTGATCGGGTGACTTCTTGGAGAGAAGTGCGACTCCGTTGAAGCCTTTCTGGCCATGGGTCTCGACGTGATAGCCAAGCGCCTCAAGCTCAAGGCGGGGGAACTGCTCGTCCACCGACTTGATTTCCTGCAGGCAGGCAATATCGGGCGAAGACTCCTTCAACCAATGCTGAAGGTTCTCGATGCGGGCCTTGACGCCGTTGATGTTCCACGTAGCAATCTTCATGGCTCAATGATTAGGCGCTTGAAAGGGTGAGGGCAAGCACGGCGCAGACCTCATCACAGAAATTGCAGCCAAGTGCATATTTCGATGCCGGTTGTATTTGTATTGTCGCCATCGCGTTCCTATCTCGGACTCAATGGAGCCAGACAGGAGATGACGATGTTCGACGCCAAGAAACTTCTCGACCAGTTTTTGGGATCGCAAATACCAGGCATGTCGGGGAGCGTGAAGGACAGAGCCGGGCAGGTGGGTGATCTGGCCAAGAAGAACCCGCTTGCGACCGGCGCTATCGCCGCGGCGGTTCTTGGCACCAAGACGGGCCGCAAGCTGGCAGGCAATGTCGCCACTGTTGGCGGGATCGCGGCCATTGCCGGCCTGGGCTATCTGGCCTATAAGAACTACAAGTCCGGTCAATCGCCGCAAACGGCGGAACAGCCGGTGGCAAAGGAGCAGGAACTGCTTCCGCCGCCGCCCGCCGATTCTCCTTTTCACCCGCATTCGCCAGCCATGAGCAACAGTTTTGCCCTGACGCTGATCCAGGCCATGATCGCCGCCGCCAAGGCAGACGGCCATATCGACGACGCGGAGCGCGCGCGCATCATGGAAAAGCTTCAGATTTCGGGGCTTGATGACGATGCGGAAGCTTTTTTCCAGAAAGAACTGGCAGAGCCCGTCGATCTCGACGCACTGGTCGCCGCCGCACAAACAGAAGAGCAGAAGGTGGAGCTTTACACCGCCTCGCGTTTGACCATCGATCCCGATAGCCGGGCAGAACGTGGCTATCTCGATATGCTGGCTGGACGTCTTGGTCTGCCCGACGCGCTGGTGGACCATATCGATGCGACGGTCGCTTCGGTGAAAGTCTGACAAAACAAAACCGGCTGCCACGAGGCAGCCGGTTTATTTTTATGCGGTGCGTTCTGGACCGTCTAAATCGCGAAGCTTGTGCCACAACCGCAAGAGGCGGTCGCATTCGGATTGCGGATCTGGAACGATTGTCCCATCAGATCGTCAACGAAATCGATTTCCGAGCCGTCCATATAAGGAACCGAGATCGAATCGATCAGCACCTTCGCGCCGAGCTTTTCGATGACGATGTCGTCGTCGGTCTGTTCGTCGACGAGGTCGTATTTGTAGGAAAAACCGGAGCAGCCGCCACCCTCGACAGAAACGCGCAGCGCGGTCTTGTCCGGTTCGGAATTGAGAATTTTAGCGATCCGCTTTGCGGCGGAATCGGAAACGGTAATGCCTGTCATCGGTCTCATCCGTTTGCAGTTGCTGGGCTGGAGCGTGATTTTCCCCTGCTGCCCATTATCGCAGACTTGCCTTCATATTCCTCTGATAGCTATGAACGCTACCGATAGAAGTCAATGTTTGGTGTAATCATATTACAGTGAAGGATGCATCGCAATGTCGCTGGAAGGAATAGGCTTTGGTTATCGCGAACGCGCGCCCTATGCCTGCGATCCGGCCTCAAGCCGTGGACGACTGGTGCTGGAACCGGAAAGCCCGACGCGCACACCGTTCCAGCGTGATCGCGACCGCATCATCCATTCCAACGCTTTCCGTCGCTTGAAGCACAAAACGCAGGTTTTTATTGCGCATGAGGGCGATCATTACCGCACGCGGCTGACGCATACGATTGAAGTGGCGCAGATTGCGCGCGCGCTGGCCCGTGCGTTGCGGCTGGATGAAGACCTCGCCGAAGCGGTCGCACTCGTACATGATTTCGGCCATACGCCCTTTGGCCATACCGGCGAGGACGCGCTCAACGAGCGCATGAAGGATTATGGCGGCTTCGATCACAATGCCCAGTCTCTGCGCATCGTCACCAAGCTTGAGCATCGTTATGCGGATTTCGACGGTCTCAACCTGTCCTGGGAGACGCTGGAAGGTCTGGTGAAGCATAATGGTCCGCTGGTCGGGCCGCATGCCGTGCATTCGGATGAGCCAGTGCCGCAGCCAATTCTGGACTTCAACGAACGCTACGATCTCGAATTGGGCCGTTTTGCCAGCCTGGAGGCACAATGCGCGGCGATTGCCGACGACATCGCCTATAATGCCCATGATATTGATGACGGCCTGCGCGCGGGCCTGCTGACGCTCGACGCGCTGGACGAAGTGCCCCTGACGAAGCGGCTGCTTGATGTGGTGCGCGGACGCTATCCCAATCTCGATGCGGTGCGCACCGGCCACGAACTGGTCCGCAGGCAGATCACCATCATGGTTGAGGATGTGATTGCCGAGGCGCAGCGTCGGCTTGCTGTCACGCAGCCGCAAAGCCTTGCCGATATTCATAACCAGTCCCGGTCGCTGGTGACGTTTTCGCCGACGATGCGTGACGAGGAAAAGGTGCTGAAGCGGTTTTTGTTCAAAAACCTCTATTTCCATGACAGCGTGGTGGTGCGTCGGCAGGCGGCGGACAAAATTGTGCAGGACCTTTTCGATGCCTGTTTTGCCGATCCGTCGATCATGCCGCCCGAGTGGCAATCGGGCTGCGAAACGCTGGATATCCCGTCGCGCGCGCGCCGTGTGGCCGACTATCTGGCGGGGATGACTGACAATTTTGCCGTGCGCGAACACCGACGATTGTTTGACCATACCCCCGATTTAGCTTAATCGGGGCCAAACGAAGTGCTGGCGAGGCTGAAAAGGCCCCTGCAACACAACTATCTAATGGAACGAGCCGACTCCGGAATACGCAAGTCACAACGCCGGACGACAGCCTGACAGGACAGACCATGAATATCTTCGCAGATTTCGACGCACGTATCAAAAAGACGTTGCAAGATATTGATCTGAAACCGAAAGATGGCGGTGAACTCGATCTTTCGCGCGTGGGTGTCGAGCCGCCGCGCGATGCGACCCATGGCGATATCGCGACCAATGCGGCCATGGTTCTTTCCAAGGCCGTGGGGCAGAACCCGCGCGAACTTGCGGTGCGTATCGCCGAAGCCTTGAAGAACGACGAGGATGTTGAAACAGTCGATGTTGCCGGTCCGGGCTTCATCAATCTGCGTCTGAAGGCCAGCTACTGGCAGCGCGAGCTTGCCGCGATGCTCAATGAAGGCACGGATTTTGGTCGGTCCAAGCTTGGCGCAGGCAATAAGGTTAATGTCGAATATGTATCGGCCAACCCGACCGGCCCGATGCATGTCGGTCATTGCCGTGGCGCCGTTGTCGGCGACGTTTTGGCCAACCTGCTGAAATTTGCGGGCTACGACGTCGTCAAGGAATATTACATCAACGATGCGGGCTCGCAGATCGACGTGCTCGCAAACTCCGTTATGTTGCGTTATCGCGAAGCGCTGGGCGAAATCATCGGTGAAATTCCAGCAGGTCTCTATCCGGGCGATTATCTCGTGCCGGTGGGGCAGGCGCTTGCCAAGGAATATGGCACCAAGCTTCTGGAAATGCCGGAGACGGAAGCACTGGCTATCGTCAAGGAAACCACGATCAATGCCATGATGGCGATGATCCGCGCCGATCTCGAAGCGTTGAACGTCCATCATGATGTGTTCTTTTCCGAACGCCAGTTGCATGCTGACCATGCGCGGGCGATTCGCAATGCAATCAACGATCTGACGTTGAAGGGCCATGTCTACAAGGGCAAGATTCCGCCCCCGAAGGGCCAGTTGCCGGAAGATTGGGAAGATCGCGAACAGACCCTGTTCCGCTCGACCGAAGTGGGTGACGATATCGATCGTCCGCTGATGAAGTCTGACGGTTCCTTCACCTATTTTGCGGCGGACGTTGCCTATTTCAAGGACAAATACGACCGCGGCTTCAACGAGATGATCTATGTGCTGGGCGCCGATCATGGCGGCTATGTGAAGCGCCTTGAAGCTGTCGCGCGTGCCGTTTCCGACGGCAAGGCAAAGCTCACGGCGCTGATCTGCCAGCTGGTGAAACTCTACCGCAACGGCGAGCCGGTGCGCATGTCGAAGCGTTCGGGCGAATTCATCACCCTGCGCGATGTCGTGGACGAAGTGGGCCGCGATCCGGTGCGTTTCATGATGCTTTACCGGAAAAACGATGCCTCGCTCGATTTCGATTTTGCGAAGGTGACGGAACAGTCCAAGGACAATCCGGTGTTCTACGTGCAGTATGCATCGGCGCGTTCGCACTCGGTTTTCCGTCAGGCTGCCGACCAGCTGGGTCTCGCTGATCTGGATCGTGTGGCGATGGCCGCCCAGTTCGACAAGCTGACCGACGAGAGCGAAATCGCACTCGTCCGCAAGCTTGCAGAATATCCGCGTTTGATCGAAGCAGCGGCGATCCATCAGGAGCCGCATCGTCTGGCTTTTTACCTGTTTGATCTTGCCAGCGCGTTCCATTCGCAATGGAATAAGGGCACAGAGAACCCGGACTTACGTTTTATTAAGGTTAACGATCCAGACTTGTCATTAGCCAGGCTAGGGCTGGTACAGGTTGTTTCCGATGTGCTGACGTCAGGTTTGACGATCATCGGGGCTGATGCTCCGACGGAAATGCGCTAGGACTGATCGACTGATCGAGGGTTCGTTAAGTCAAACGAAGCTTTCGGGTGCAGACGATTAAGTCTAACGAGAAAGGACCGGGATGAACCGAAGGTGTTGGTTTATCCCGTTCTGGTCTTTCGGTGCAGGAAACTACCGTCAACTTTTGCCCACATTGCCTCGCTAATAAGCAATGTAAGGTGACGTCTTGCGGCGTCCAGGGTTTGAGTTAGGAACACACCATGACGGACAGCAGTGCAAATCCCCGTAATTACGGCGAGCGTCCGCTGCACGAAGACGATCCGCTGATGGAACTGTCGCGAATCGTGGACTTTGGCGCGCCTCAAGGTGATCATTCCGCTTGGAACGAGCGCCGATCGCAAGATGAACTGGCGCGTGAGCGAGCGGAGCCTGGCTTCGATGCGTCGCTAGACCTTGAGCGCGAGCTTCTCGGCGACTTCGACGATTACGCACCGGCGGCCAGCCAGAGCCAGCCTGTGGAGCCCGAGTCCGAGGCCGCTCAGGAGCAGCGCTACAGCGCGCAGTATTATCGCGGTGCCGAACCGCTGGTGCATGAAGACGAACTTGCTTCGGCTCTTGAGGAAGAACTCGACCTGCATCTGGATAGCGGTGCATCCGTTCTTGCGCCTGAACTGGACGACTTCGAAGATATCGAACGGACTGAACCCGTTCAGCAGTTCGATTATGCCGATTATTCGAGCGCCCGCGATTCGTATGGCGATCCTTATGCGGCGCAGAACTCGGCCTATGATAATCGCGAATCGCTGGATAGTGCGCGTGGAAGCCATGCGACCGAAGCCGGTGCATTTGATCCGACGATTTATCAGCCGGCTATCGAGCCGCACGAAGAATCCTATTTGACCCAGACTGCGCAAAGCCGCGACTGGGAAGTACAGGCCGTTGAGCCTGCTACGCCGTCTTATGATGTCGAGCCTGCGCATCAGTCCTTGTCGCTTGAGGACGAACTGGAAAACCTGCTGTTCGGTGATGAGCCACAGCCCCAATCCGCAAATGACAGCGCTTATGGCTACCAGCCGGAGCCGGTATCCTATGCTCCGCAGACCCCAGCTTACGAGCCGGAACAGGCCGTGTCCTACGCGTCCGCGCAGGATCATGCCTATGCGGGCGAGGAAGCAGCCGAGCCTGCATTTGACGATCTCGAGCTCGACGAACTGCAACTGGATGAGCAGACCTTTGAAGAACCGCATCAGCCGGTAGCTGCCGCGCCGGTGCACGAAGCTGTCGCGCGCACGGAGCCATCCGGTTATCCCTATTACACCCGTGGCAACTTTGCTTCAGGCATTGCTGCGCAAATGCCAGTGACGGCAGCGCAGCCGGTTGGTCAGGCGGAAGCGCCTTACGCCGCCTTCCCGGGTTCGGAACAAGCTTCGAACGAAGTTGCAGCGCAAGACGACGATTTTTCGTTCGATGATGATTTCTCCTTCGACGCACCAGCTTTCTCCGCAGCGACCGCAGCGGAAGGCACCGATGACGATCTGTCCGACCTTGATGAGCTGAGCCTGACCGAAGACGATTTCGGTTTCGAGCCTTCGGGTGATTATTCCGAATCGGAACCGCTCAAGGCGACCGATGAAGAACTGCTTGGCGGTGATGATTTCTTCAACGAAGACGATCTTGATCTGGTCGGCGTTGAAAACAGCGCAGCCGCGCCTGCCTATGCGCATGCGGTGCTGTCGGACGAGGATTATCGTCCGTCCACATCGATGCCGCATTTTGCCAGCGCGCAGCAGGCTGCCAGCGCACCCGCACCGGATGTGGAAACGCTGAGCGTTGCCGAAAACAAGGTTGAGCAGACCCATTCGCTGGATCTGCCGGAAGTTAATTACGGTGAAGAGGAAACCGCTGCCGGTCTTGGTGATCTCGAAGCTGAATTTGCCGAGGTCTTCAATACGGTTGGCGTCGATGAGCTGAACACCCCATCGGAAGCGCAGAGCGAAGCCGACAAAGCCTTTGAGGATATTTTCCGCGAAAGCGCATCCAGCTATCTGCCGAACGCCGGTGTTGCCGCAGGTGCTGCGGCGGCGGGACTTGGTGCTGCTGTTGCTGCATCTGCCGCAAGCTCCTATGGTCACCCGCAGCCACGCCAGACCGGCCAGTATAATGCAGGCGAGCAGGCTGGCAGCGAGGATGATTTCTACAATCACTGGGCTGCTCAGGGCGCACAGACCGTTGAAGGTGGTGACTATGGCGCGCGTGCCGCCATGCAGCCGGAAGACGATCTTGGCAAGGCTTCCGAAGCCTATCGCAATCGTCCGGTACGCGGTCGTCGCGGCTTGATTCTGGCAAGTGTTGCCGGTGCAGTCGTGTTGCTCGGCGGTATCGGATATCACTTCATGGGCGGCGGCTCAGAAGAGCCGGTCGTTATTCGTGCCGACACGCAGCCGATCAAGATGCAGCCGGAAAACCCAGGCGGCGCAACGGTGCCGAACCAGGACAAGGCGGTCTATGACCGTGTGGCAGGCACCTTGCCGAACAATCCGGAACAGAAATCACTGATCACCTCAGGCGAGGAGCCGGTTGATATTTCCGGAACGGACGACAATGAAGCCATGACGGATACGCCGGATTCGTCGGCTGAAAACAGTCAGGCCAATACCGGTAATCAGAACGCGCAGGAAAATGCGCCTTTGATCCAGCCGCGTGAAGTTGAAACGATGATCGTTCGCCCCGATGGCACGATCATGCAGCCGGAATCGCCCGCACCGCAGACGGCCAACAACACCCCCCAGCCTTCGGAACAGCCTTCCGCTCCGGTGGGTGGTGACGAAATCGCGGCAATTGCTTCGGGCAACTCCGTGCCGGAATCTTCGGCACCTGCGCCGCAGGCCCCGCAGCCCGCCGCGCCAGCCCCTGTTGGTCAGGCGCCGGTTGCAGAAACGCCGCGCCTTCCAGCTCGCGCTCCGGTTGTCCCGTCGCGCCCGGCTGAACAGCCGGTCAATATCGTGGGCAATGTTCCGCAGCGCACGCAGACACAAGCGCCTGCCGCTGCTGCTCCGGCGGCCAATCAGCAGGTTGCATCGGCAGCCGGTGCCGGTGGATATTTCATCCAGATCGCATCACAGCCTTCAGCCGAACTGGCGCAGAAGTCCTATTCCAACATGGCGCAGAAATACGCCAATGTGATCGGCGGACGCGGCGTGGATATCAAGCGCGCCGACATTCCGGGCAAGGGCACCTACTACCGTGTCCGCGTTCAGGCGGGTTCGCGTGACGATGCCAACGCGCTCTGCGGACGGTTGAAGTCGGCTGGGGGCAGCTGCCTTGTAACGCGGTAAGCCACGGGAATAGACAGGAACAGGGCGGCTTGAGGCCGCCCTTTTCATATGCACTATCAAGTGCATGGAATTTTCGTTAGAACAAATTTCTAATTTGCGGAAAAGACGAGGGATATTCGCATGAAACAGTGCAAGGCCTGGATTGCCGGTGTTTCGGGGACAAAACTTACACCGGATGAAGTTGCCTTTTTCCGCGATGAGAGGCCTTGGGGCTTTATCTTGTTCGCGCGCAATGTCGAAAGTCTTGAACAGGTTGCCGAACTGACCGCGCATATGCGCGAGGTGACGGGGCGCGATCAGACGCCGGTTTTCATAGATCAGGAAGGCGGGCGCGTGCAGCGCCTGCGTCCGCCGCTTGTGCAGAACTATCCCTCTGCTGGAGAGATTGGAGCGATCTATACGCGTGACCGCGAAGCGGGCCTGCGCGCCGCATGGCTGCATGCGCGTC
This sequence comes from Ochrobactrum sp. C6C9, assembly GCF_022627935.1. Classification (NCBI taxonomy): domain Bacteria; kingdom Pseudomonadati; phylum Pseudomonadota; class Alphaproteobacteria; order Hyphomicrobiales; family Brucellaceae; genus Ochrobactrum; species Ochrobactrum sp. C6C9. The sequence goes on from NZ_JABXGB010000006.1 coordinate 78,507, forward strand.
TGCACGCCTTCGATCTTTTGAAGGTTGGCGTCACCTCCGACTGCCTGCCGGTGCTCGATGTCCCCGTCGAGGGCGCAAATGATGTGATCGGCGCCCGCGCTTATTCCAAGAATCCGCATGCGGTGGCTGAATTGGGCCGTGCCGCTGCCGAGGGCTTGCTGGCGGGCGGCGTATTGCCGGTCATGAAGCATATGCCGGGCCATGGCCGCGCCTTTGCGGATACGCATAAGGAACTGGCCCGGGTGAACGCGCCATTGAGCGAATTGCTGGCGCATGATTTCGTGCCGTTCAAGGCGTTGAATGATCTACCGATGGCGATGACGGCGCATGTCGTATTCGACGCACTCGATCCGCAGCGTCCATCGACCCTGTCGCCGACCGTGATCAACACGATCATCCGTCAGGTGATTGAGTTCGATGGCCTCATCATGAGCGACGATATTTCGATGAAAGCGCTCTCCGGTGAACTTGGCGATATCGCTGGGGGCATCACCGGAGCAGGCTGCGATATCGTGCTTTATTGCGCAGGCGTGATGGAGGAACTGGTTCAGGTCGCCGCCCGCGTGCCGGTCCTTGAAGGCAAGTCGAAGCGTCGCGCTGATCTGGCCGAAGTCTACGCCGGTGATCCGGACCTTTCGGATGAAGATGAACTGCGCGCAGAATTCAATGGTATGTTCGAAGCGATAGCGTAATCGTTAAAACTTGGTAAACTGCAAAGATGCGTTGCCCGGCTTGTCCGGGCAGCGTGATTGACGACTGCGCATCGAGAGGCAAGCGGTTTGGCGGCATCAGGAACGAACACGGACGGAAAAGACGGCACGCTCGTGCCGATGGATTCGCTGTGGCAAAGCGATGCCGAACGGGCTCAAAGCGAGCCGTCCTTGCTGATCGACGTGCAGGGCTTTGAAGGTCCGCTCGATCTTCTGCTGCATCTGGCGCGCAACCAGCGTGTTGATCTGGCGCGTATTTCCGTTCTGGCGCTGGCCGAGCAATATCTCGAATTCGTGGAGCAGGCCCGGGCGTTCCGGCTGGAGCTGGCCGCCGATTATCTCGTGATGGCGGCGTGGCTCGCTTATCTGAAATCCAAGCTGCTGATTCCAAAGCAGCAAGGGGATGATGGCGAGACCGGCGAAGAACTTGCAGCATCCCTGCAATTTCGCCTGAAACGGCTGGAAGCGATGCGCGATGCAGCAGCCGCCTTGGTCAATCGCAGCCGGCTGGGGCGCGATGTCTTCGCGCGCGGCATGCCGGAAGTGGTGATGGTCGATCGCGCCAGCCAGTTTTCTGCCTCGCTATACGATCTTCTGACGGCTTACGCTTCCCAAAGGCAGCGGCAAGCCGTGACGAATGTGCAGATTACCAAGCGTGCCGTCTGGTCGTTGAAAGAAGCCCGTTTCGCATTGGTGCGCCTGATGGGTGGCGATATCGGCGACTGGATTTCGCTCGACCGTTTTCTCATCGACTATGCGCTGTCGCCGCAGGAAAGGGCGTCGGCGCTCGCAAGCTCCTTTGCCGCCAGTCTGGAACTGGTGCGTGAAGGCAAGCTTGAAGTTCGCCAGAATGCGCCGTTCGAGCCGATTTATATGCGGGCCAAGCCCGGTTTAAGCGAATTTGACGAGGACGAGGATGTCTGAGGCCGAACGCCCGCTGACGGAATTCGAGATGGATGATGAATTTGAGGAAGCACAGCTTCCGGCAAATGGACTGGCCGATCTGGCGCGCATCGTCGAGGCGATCATTTTTGCTTCCGCCGAACCGGTGTCGGAGCGCGCGCTGCAGGAACGCCTGCCACCAAGAGCCGAGCTTGCTCCGATCTTGCAGCATCTCCAGAAAGTCTATGAGTCGCGTGGGGTGCATCTGGTGCAGGTCGGTGCGGCCTGGGCGTTCCGTACCGCGCCCGATCTCGCTTTCCTGATGAGCCGTGAGGCGGTGCAGCAGCGCAAACTGTCGCGAGCTGCAATGGAAGTGCTGGCGATCATTGCGTATCACCAGCCGGTCACGCGCGCTGAACTCGAAGATATTCGAGGTGTCGAAACCTCGAAAGGCACGCTGGACGTGTTGATGGAAACCGGCTGGATCAAGCTGCGCGGGCGTCGCCGCACGCCGGGCCGTCCGGTCACCTATGGCACGACGGAATCGTTTCTCGACCACTTCGGGTTGCCGGAAATCCGCGATCTTCCGGGTCTGGAAGAATTGCGCGGGGCAGGGCTTCTTTCATCCCGCATGCCTTCAAGTTTTGCTGTTCCGGTGCCGAATATCGATCCGGATGAGCTGACCGACGAAGAAGAGCCGCTCGAGGATATCGATCTTGAAGGCCTCGGCCTGCTGGCTCCTAAAGGGTGAAATAGGCCCAATCTCGTCATGATCCACAATTCGCTGCACATAAAGAGGACACATGCGACGAATAAAATCGTCACATCTGCCTTCACAGCTATACTTCCGTTTGAAAGATTGCTTGAAAGCGCTTAAATCACTATCGAGATTGCAGGAACAGGCTGCGTTTAAGCAGCGATGAGAGGAATGAAATGGGTAGCTTTTCCATCTGGCACTGGCTGATCGTTCTGGCGGTTGTGCTGCTTCTTTTTGGCCGCGGCAAGATTCCCGAGCTGATGGGCGATGTTGCCAAGGGCATCAAGAACTTCAAGCAGGGCATGAACGACGAAGACGCTGCCAAGGACGCTGGGGATGACGGTCGCACGATCGACGCCAAGGCGGAAGAAACCGTCAACACCGTCAAGAAAACCACCAAGTCCTGATCTATCGGATCAAGAATGCTGCGTATCGCGATGGATACGCAGCATGTTTGTCATCTGTAAAAGTGCGGTTTTCCGCCGAAAGACGGGACACGCGCGCATTGCGCGGGGTATAAAATGCTCGATGTCGGTTGGTCTGAATTGCTGGTCATTGCGATCGTGATGATCGTTGTCGTCGGCCCCAAGGATTTGCCGAAGATGCTTAGAGCCTTCGGTAAGGCGACGGCGCGCATGCGCGCGACAGCCAACGAGTTTCGCAACCAGTTCAACGAAGCCTTGAAAGAGGCGGAACTGGAAGACGTCAAGAATATCATCGACGAAACACGCAAGCTCGATCCGCGCTCCAAGCTGACGCAGGTTTTCGATCCGATTCGAAGTGCAGGCGAAGACCTGAAATCGAGCATCAAATCCTCGACCTCCATGTCGCCTGCGGCGCCTGACAAGGTTGCGGAAGTGACCACACCGGTCGATTTGAGCGGCGCGCCTGTTCCTGTATCTGCGCCGGTTCAGGCAGACACTGCCCCGGAAAAGCCTGCCAAGGCTGCGCGGGCGCCCCGCAAAACGGCGGCAAAAGCTGCGCCAGCGGCACCGAAGGTGACAAAGGCCAAGGCCGAGACGGCAAAGCCTGCGGTCGCGAAACCTGCTGCTGTCAAAAAGCCTGCTGCAAAACCGGCTGCGGTGAAATCCGCGGCAAAGAAAGCGGCGGATACAGCAAAGCCAGCCGCCGATAAGGCGGTTGCTCCTGCCAAAAAGACCACCAAGAAGACAGGAACCAAAGCGTGACCCGTGACGAGGATGAAATCGAGCAGAGTGCTGCACCTTTGCTTGAACACCTGATCGAACTGCGCCGCCGCCTCATTTGGGCAATCCTGGCATTTTTCGTGGCATTCGTGTTCTGCTTTGCCTTCGCAAAGCATCTCTTCAATCTGCTTGTGGTGCCTTATCAATGGGCCATCGACTGGGCAGGCATGGACCGCTCCAAGGCCGAGCTGATCTATACCGCACCGCAGGAGTTCTTCTTCACGCAGGTGAAGGTGGCGATGTTCGGCGGTATTGTGCTCGCATTCCCGATCATCGCAGCGCAGATCTACAAGTTTGTAGCGCCGGGGCTTTATAAGCACGAGCGTATGGCGTTCCTGCCATTCCTCATTGCATCGCCGCTTCTGTTCCTGCTGGGCGGCGCGCTCGTTTATTTCTTCTTCACCCCGATGGTGATGTGGTTCTTCCTGGCCATGCAGCAGACGGGCGGCGCGGGGGAAGTGCAGATTTCGCTTCTGCCGAAGGTCTCGGAATATCTGAGCCTCATCATGACGCTCATTTTCGCTTTCGGTCTGGTTTTCCAGTTGCCGGTCATCACCAGCCTCATGGCGCGTGTTGGTCTGGTGACTTCGGCGGGCCTCAAAGACAAGCGTAAATATGCGATTGTGATCGCCTTCGTCGTGGCCGCCGTTCTGACGCCGCCCGATCCGGCGAGCCAGATCGGTCTTGCCTTGCCGACGATCCTTCTCTACGAGATTTCCATTATCGTGGCTCGTATGATCGAGAAGAAACGCGACGAAGCAGAGAACGCAAAAGAAGCTGAAAACGACGCTTCTTCCTCCTGATCGTAGACTACGATTTCCGCTGGCCGCAGCTTTTGCGGCCCGCTTGTACTCAAATTTCACGAAACGGCTTTTCCCATGCTCGACATCAAATGGATTCGCGAAAACCCTGAAGACCTCGATAAGGCGCTTGCAAAGCGCGGGGCAGGGCCGCTCTCGTCCGAACTGATCGCGCTCGACGAAAAGCGCCGCGAAAATGTCGGCAAGGTTCAGGCCGCACAGGAACGTCGCAATGCCGCTTCGAAGGAAATCGGCAAGGCGATGGCTGAAAAAGACACCGCCACCGCCGATAAGCTGAAAGCGGAAGTAAACGAGCTCAAGAATTTCCTCGCTCACGCTGAGGAAGAAGAGCGTCGGCTGGTCAAGGAATTGAACGACGCGCTGTCGACAATACCGAATGTTCCGCTTGGCGATGTGCCGCTTGGCAGGGACGAAGCCGACAATGTCGAGGTTCGCCGCGTCGGCAATCAGCGCAATTTCTCCTTCCAGCCAAAGGAGCATTATGAGCTGGGCGAAGCGCTCGGCATGATGGATTTCGAACGCGCCGCGAAAATCGCCGGTGCGCGCTTCACGATTCTGAAGGGCGGTCTGGCGCGTCTTGAGCGTGCGCTTGGTCAGTTCATGCTCGACCTCCACACGACGCAGCATGGCTACATCGAAACCATGCCGCCTTTGATGGTGCGCGATGAGGCCGTTTATGGCACCGGCCAGCTGCCGAAATTCTCGGAAGACCTGTTCCGCACCACGGATGGGCGCTGGCTGATTCCGACGGCGGAAGTGCCGCTGACCAATCTGGTCGCCGACGAAATCGTCGATGTGAAGACCCTGCCGCAGCGCTACACCGCGCTGACGCCTTGCTTCCGTTCGGAAGCCGGTTCCGCCGGGCGCGATACGCGCGGCATGTTGCGCCAGCACCAGTTCCTGAAAGTGGAAATGGTGTCGATCACCGATGCAGAAAGCTCGATTGCCGAACATGAGCGCATGACGGCTTGCGCCGAAGAAGTGCTGAAGCGTCTTGGACTGCCTTTCCGCACCGTCGTGCTTTGCACCGGCGATATGGGCTTTGGCGCGCAGAAGACCTACGATATCGAGGTCTGGCTTCCAGGTCAGAACACCTATCGCGAAATCTCCAGCTGCTCGGTCTGCGGTGATTTCCAGGGTCGACGTATGAATTCCCGCTATCGCCCGGAGGGCGAGAAGTCCACGCGCTTCGTCCACACCCTCAACGGGTCTGGCGTTGCTGTCGGTCGCGCGCTCATAGCCGTCATGGAAAATTACCAGCAGGAAGATGGCAGCATTCATATTCCTGAAGCATTGCAGCCATACATGGGCGGCCTCACGCGCATTGAAAAGGCTGCGTGATTCAGGATCTCAATAACTAAAGCAGGAGTGAAGACGTGCGAATTTTGCTGACGAACGATGATGGTATCCACGCTGAAGGCCTCGCAGTTCTGGAGCGAATCGCACGACAGCTCTCGGATGATGTCTGGGTGGTTGCGCCGGAAACCGACCAGAGCGGTCTGGCGCATTCGCTGACCTTGTCGGAGCCGCTGCGCCTGCGCCAGATTGACGATACCCATTTCGCACTGCGCGGCACGCCGACCGATTGCGTCATCATGGGCGTCCGTCATGTGCTGCCGGGTGCGCCGGACCTCATCCTGTCCGGCGTCAATTCCGGTGCGAATATCGCAGACGACGTGACCTATTCGGGCACCGTGGCCGGTGCGATGGAAGGAACGCTGCTCGGCATTCGCTCCATCGCCCTGTCGCAGGAATATGATTATGAAGGCGACCGCCGGATCGTTCCTTGGGAAACGGCTGAAGCGCACGCGCCAGACCTCATCCGCAAGCTGGTCGCAGCCGGTTGGCCGGAAGGCGTTCTGCTGAACCTCAATTTCCCGAATTGCGGTGCGGATGAAGTGCAGGGCACACGCGTGACGGCGCAGGGCAAGCTCAGCCATGATGCGCGTCTCGACGAGCGCCGCGACGGTCGCGGTTTTCCGTATTTCTGGCTGCGGTTCGGTCGCGGCAAAGCTCCGGTCGCCGACGACAGCGATCTGGCCGCCATCCGCTCCGACTGCATCTCGGTCACGCCGTTGCACCTCGACCTGACGGCGCATAAGATTCGTGCAGAACTGAGCTCTGCGCTTGGTCTTGAAGCTTGAAGCGGGGGGAAGCATGAGGCAGGCAACGTCTGAGCGGCCAAGGCTTTCGGACCGGGAAGGATTTGCATCCTTCGTCTTGCGCATGCGCGCGCGCGGCATTGATGATCCGCGCCTCTTTGCAGCCATTGAAGCAACCCCACGCCAGAGCTTTCTTGCTTCGGCGTGGTCGCATCTGGCTTATAGCACCCGCACGGCGCCACTCGATTGCGGCGAATATATCGAAGGCATTGACGATCAGGCGCGTGTGCTAGCCGCGCTCAAGCTGGAACCCGGCCATCGCGTGCTGGAAATCGGCACGGGATCGGGCTTTACCGCCGCTGTCATGTCATTGCTGTCCGGTCGTGTGACGACCGTAGAGCGCTACCGCAAACTCTGCGACCATGCCTTGCAGCAGTTCGTCTCGCTCAAGCGTGAGAACATCATGGTCAAGCATGCCGATGGACGGCATGGCATGCCGGGCGGGCCGTTCGACCGAATCATTCTCTGGCTGGCTTGCGAGGAAGTGCCGCGTCATTTCGTGGAGCTGCTCGCAACGCATGGGGTTCTCATCACGCCGATTGGTCCCGGTGACGGCGAACAGATCGTGACGCGAATCTCGAAGGTTGGCAGCCGTTTCGAGCAGGAAAACCTGATGGCTGTTCGTTATCAGCCCTTCATTGAAGGCGTTTCGTCGGTTCTCTGAAGATTAATATTTTCCAATCTACCCGTCATGTGTTTCAGTGCCCACCGATGATGGCCGCGCGCCAATGCGGGCTTATGGTGTTTAATTGGTGAATCTTTTTCCAAAGTTGGGCCGTTCTTAACCAGCGAGTAACATTAACGCGCTTTAATCGTCTTACTGAGTTTCGAGTATGGACGAGTTGAACATGCGTTTCCCAATTTTGCATCATACGTCCGAACGTCTCCTGCGGAATGTCGCAATTGTTCTGATTGCCGGCTTTGGAGCCGGGTGCAGTTCCGATACGATGCGTTTCACAGACGGCATCTTTACCGGTTCGACGTCCAATCAGCGCGTTGCGCAACAGCCCGCAGGCGATGTTTATGCGTCCGCCCCAATAGCGCCAGCCCCGCGGCTTTCCAGCGGAACGGTACAGCGCAATTCCCTTCCGGCGCCTTCTGCGGTGTCTTCCGCTCCGATGGCGGCACCGGTCGCCGCAGCGCGCCAGTCGGTTCAGGCACCAGTCGCTGCGGCATCAACGCAGATGCAGAACCAGGTTGGTCAGGCCCGCGATATGGCGGCCAATCAGGTCAATGGCGCAGAGACCCGCGTGGCAAGCGCTGCCACGACGACCCATAATGCCGTGAACGGCACGAAGGAAAAGGTTCTGGGCCAGCTTCCGGCAACGCCGGGGCAGGGTGCCCCGCGCCCGACGGACAACAACATAGCTGTTGTCCCCGCAGTCCCTTCGGTTAACGGCAAGAAATCTGCTGCCGCAACCGATCTGGCATCGGCTGGCGCGAACACGGCAACGCCGCCTGCACCAAAGGGCGGCTATACGGTCCAGAGCGGCGATTCGCTGTTCTCTATCGCACAGAAGCACAACGTTCCGGTTGACGACCTGAAGAAGGCCAACGGCCTGTCTAACGGCGCAATCCGCGTCGGCCAGACGCTGGTGATCCCGGCAGCCGGTGCTGCTGCTGTAACGCAAGTTGCCGCTGTAACACCACAGCCCGCAAGCCCTGCCAAGGCTGTTGCCGCAGCGCCGGAAACAGCTGGAAGCGTCAAGCCTTACACGCCGCCGCAGGCGAGCAACAAGGTGATCGAGGATGCCGAGAAGGATCAGGCCGCAGCGCCTTCTTCCACCGGTATTTCCCAGATGCGCTGGCCGGTTCGCGGTCGTATTCTGGCGAGCTTTGGCCAGCGTGAAGGCACCGCTGTCAGCGATGGCATCGATATCATGGTTCCGGAAGGAACCTCGGTTAAGGCCGCTGAAAACGGCGTCGTCATCTATGCTGGCGACGGTTTGAAGGAATTCGGTCAGACGGTTCTGATCCGTCACGACAACGGTCTTGTCACGGTCTATGGCCATAACAGCCAGATACTGGTGCAGCGCGGCCAGAAGGTTCGTCGTGGCGAAGATATCGCAAAGTCCGGCATGAGCGGCAATGCGAAGTCGCCGAAGCTGCACTTTGAAGTGCGCAAGAATTCCTCGCCGGTCAATCCTTCCAAATATCTGGAAAGCTGATTGCGCTGAGAGATGCAAACGAAAAGGCGGGCTGAAAAGCCCGCCTTTTTCTATTCTTACATTGCAACGCCGAGGCGGCCAGCAAGGTCCTGAACATATTGCCAGGCCACGCGCCCCGAGCGGTTACCGCGCGTGGTCGACCATTCCAGTGCTTCCGCGTGAAGCTTGGCTTGGTCGTAGTTCAGTTTGAAATGGTCTGCATAGCCGTCAACCATGGCGAGATAATCGTCTTGGCTGCACTTATGGAAGCCGAGCCAAAGGCCGAAACGATCCGACAGCGAGACTTTTTCTTCAATCGCTTCCGACGGGTTGATCGCCGTGGAACGCTCGTTGTCGATCATGTCTCGCGGCATGAGGTGGCGGCGGTTCGATGTTGCATAGAAGATCACATTGCCCGGACGGCCCTCGACGCCGCCTTCGAGCGCGGCTTTGAGCGACTTATAAGACGTGTCGTCATGGTCGAAGGAAAGGTCGTCGCAGAACAGGATGAAGCGATATTCCGTATCCTTGATCATGTTCATCAGCGTCGGCAGGCTGTCGATATCCTCGCGATGGATTTCGATCAGCTTAAGCGGCTTCTGGGACTTGAGTTCGGCGTTAACGCTGGCCTGCGCGGCCTTCACCAGCGAGGATTTGCCCATGCCGCGTGCGCCCCATAGCAAAACGTTGTTTGCCGGATAGCCATTTGCGAAGCGGCGGGTATTGTCTACAAGCTGGTCGCGCACCAAATCTACGCCACGGATCAGGGAGATATCCACGCGGTTAACCCGCTTCACCGGATCAAGCGTCAATCGTTCCGGCGCCCAGACAAAACAGTCTGCGGCGTCGAGGTCCGGCGTTTTGGCTTCTGGTGGTGCGATACGTTCGAGCGCGGCGATCAAACGGTCCAGTTTCTGGCTGAGTATGTCTTCGGTCGTCATTTCCATGCCCCTAGTGGTGTCTGAACGGCTTAACATGTCACAGCGGAGGCGAAAAGTGTGCGACCTTGGCGCAGGCGGGATGATCGTCGGTTGCATTTGGCGCGCCAACCATTGTAATGCCCTTAACAAATTGTCTTTGAGACTTCAGAGGAGTTCCTAATGTTCGTAACACCGGCTTTCGCTCAAGCACCTGGCGGCGGCGCTTTTGGCCCAGACATGCTCATGAGCATCCTGCCGTTCATCCTGATCTTCGTCATCATGTATTTCCTCATCATCCGCCCGCAGCGGACCCAGATGAAGAAGCGTCAGGAAATGCTGAACGCAGTGCGCCGTGGCGATACGGTTGTCACCGGCGGCGGCATCGTCGGCAAGGTGCAGAAGGTCGTCGACGACAATGAAGTCGAAGTCGAAATCGCCGAAGGCGTTCGCATCAAGGTTCTGCGCAGCACCCTGATGGATGTGCGCGTCAAGGGCGAACCAGTCGCCGATAATAAGAACAAGTGATCTCTTTTTGAGATGATACGGGCTCCGGTAAGCATTCACTAACCGGAGCCCGTGCAATATTCGGTCGGCGCGACCTTTGTATGCGCGCATGACCCAAGGCCGGAGAGCGGTGCGCATTCGTACCCCGGCATGCCCTATCCAGGCCAAAACGGGCCAAGCTGAAACGGAATTGCTGCTCTATGCTCTATTTTTCACGCTGGAAATCGGCCCTGATCTGGTTGGCGGTTCTCGTCAGCTTTGTCATCGCTTCCCCTAATTTTTTCTCGCGTGAAACGCTGGCGAATCTGCCCGGTTTCCTGCCGAAGAAGCAGGTCGCCCTCGGCCTTGATCTTTCCGGCGGCTCCCGCCTTGTTCTGCAGGTTCAAAATGCAGGCCGCAACGATCTGGAACACAGTGCCGAGATCATGCGGCAGCGGCTGGAGGAACTGGGTTACGGTCGTCCCGTTGTGGAAACCGAAGCGCGCAACCAGATTCGCGTCGAAGTTCCGGGCCTTTACGATGCGCAGCTTCTGAAAGACATTCTGAGTATTCGCGGCGATCTATCATTCCACGCTGTGGATGATTCCGTTTCGCCGGACGATGCCATTCGCGGCGCGCCCCCGGTGGGCAGCGAAGTCGTCTATTCCTATGACGATCCGCCGGTGGGTTATCTCGTCAAGAAACAGCCCGTTCTCACCGGCGCGAATATCACCGACGCGAAGGCCACGCTTTCTTCCGATGATAATGAACCGGTTATTACCCTGACCCTTGATGACGCGGGCCGCAAAGGTCTGGCAGAGCTGACCGCCAATGCGACGGGCAAGAGCTTTGCCATCGTGGTCGATAATCAGGTCGTGTCTGCGCCGGTCATCAGCGAGCCACTCGATACAAACGAATTGCAGATTTCTGGCGCCTTCGATTTGCAGGCTGCCAACAATATGGCCGTGGTTCTGCGTTCCGGCACGTTGCCACAGGCTGTGACCGTGCTTGAAGAGCGCACCATCGCCTCGGCACTTGGCGAGGATTATGCCAGCGCCGCCGTGACGGCTGCACTTCTCGCCGCTCTTCTGGTCGGCCTGTTCATGGTGCTGTCCTATGGCGTTCTTGGCGTCATCGCGATGGTGGCGCTTGTAGTCAATATCATCATCCTGACTGCGGTGATGTCGCTGATCGGCGCTTCCATCAGCCTCGCCAGCGTTGCAGGTCTCGTGCTGATCATCGGCATGGCGGTTGATGCGAATATTCTGATCTATGAACGCGTGCGCGAAGATCGCCGCAAGGGCTATTCCGTTGTTCAGGCGATGGAATCCGGTTTCTACCGCGCTCTGTCGACCATCATCGACGCCAATCTGACAACACTCATTGCCGCATTGGTTCTGTTCCTGCTCGGTTCCGGCACGGTGCATGGCTTTGCTCTGACCGTCGCGGTTGGTATTGGCACGACGCTGTTCACCACGCTGACTTTTACCCGACTGCTGATCGCCCAATGGGTGCGCACGGCAAAGCCGAAGGAAGTGCCGAAGCGTCGTCTCAAGCTTGTGCCGACGGTGACGCATATTCCGTTCATGCGCCTTCAATTCATTACGCTCGGCATCTCCGTGCTGGCCTGCGCCATCGTGGTGGCGCTGTTTGTAAATATCGGCTTCAACTACGGCATCGATTTCCGTGGCGGCTCAATGGTCGAGCTTCAGGCGCGCAGCGGTGACGCCAATCTGGAAGATATTCAGGACCGTCTCTCCGAACTGAATATCGATAGCGCCCGCGTTCTGCCCGCCAAATCAGCGCGCTCGGCGCTTGTGATCATCGGCAGCCAGGAAGTCGGCGACGATGCCGAACAGACGGTGGCTGTAAAACTGCGCGGTGAGTTCGAACAGGATTATTCGTTCCAGCGTGTGGAAGTGGTCGGCCCGACGGTTTCCGAACAGCTGTCGCGCGCCGGTATTCTGGCCGTTGTCCTGTCGCTAATCGGCATTTTCATCTATGTCTGGGTGCGGTTCCGGTGGCAACTGGCGCTTGGCGCCGTGCTATCGACCCTGCATGACGTGGTTATTCTCGCAGGCATGTTCATTGTCTTCCGCATGGAATTCAATCTGTGGAGCGTCGCGGCAATCCTGACGATCATCGGCTATTCGCTGAACGATACGGTCGTGATTTATGACCGCGTTCGCGAAAACCTGCGCCGCTACAGCAGCGCGCCGCTGCCTGCGATCATCGATGCCTCGATCAACCAGACCCTGTCGCGTACCTTGCTGACGTCTTTCGTGACGTTCCTCGCGCATATTCCGCTTTACGCCTTTGGCGGCGCGGATATCCGCATGTTTGCGCTGGCGCTCAGCGTCGGCATTATTGTGGCGAGCTATTCGTCGATCTTCATCGCCGCACCGCTGCTGGTTCAGTTTGGACTGAAGCCGCGCGGGCCTGAGCAGGATGAGGAAATGGGCGACGAACTTGCACAGTCGCTCAATCTGGAAAGCTGAGAATGGCCAAGGGAATAGAAATACGCGAAGCGCATTTTCCGGGGCGCGCGCCCATTGATGCTTATGGCGATGGTGGTTTTCGTTTCGCCGAAATGTCGCATCGCGGTTCGATCCTGTGTCTGCCCTCCGGTATTCATGGCTGGAAGCCTGCAATGCCGCCGGTGCTTTCGCGGGCCGATCTGGAGCTGATTCTGGAGCAGGCTTCGGATATTGAAATTCTGCTGGTTGGAACCGGAATGGATCTGCGGCGTATTCCAGAAGACGTACGCGCGGTTTTGCGCGAGCATCGCATTTCATCCGATCCGATGAGCACAGGTGCTGCCGTGCGGACCTATAATGTGCTGCTGGCGGAAGATCGCGCGGTTGCGGCGGCGCTTATTGCAGTAGAATAACGATCATGAACCAGAATGAGGCACATTGCCTGGCGCTTCTTCGTGAGGCTGACCGGGACCGTTATCTGTCGGTGCTCTATGCGCCGGAGGATAAACGCGGCGGGCTGGCTGCGCTCTATGCCTTCAATGCGGAAGTGGCGCGCATTCGCGATCTTGTTCATGAGCCGCTGCCGGGCGAAGTACGTCTGCAATGGTGGCGCGATCTGATCAATGGCGAGGCGAGGGGCAGCGCTGAGGCACATCCCGTTGCCGCTGCTCTGGTCGAAACAATCGACAAATACGAGCTTCCGCGCTCCGCTTTCGACAATTATTGCGAGGCGCGTATCTTCGATCTCTATGACGATCCGATGCCAAGCCGTAACGATCTGGAAGGCTATTGCGGTGAGACCGCTTCGGCAATCATTCAGTTAGCCGGCTTTATTCTGGATCGTGACGCCGCGCAGGCGCACAGCGAAACCGCCGGTCACGCGGGTGTTGCGCAGGCGACGACAGGCCTGCTGCGCCTTTTGCCGATTCATCGCCGTCGCGGCCAGCTCTATGTTCCCGCCGACATGCTGGCATCGGTCGGCGTAACGCGCGAAGCATTTTTTGCCAACGACGATCCGTCGGCCTGTGAGCGCGTGGCCAGCGTCATGCTGGCACTGGCGCGGGAACATCTGGCGATTTTCGATAAGGCAAGGGCGACATTGCCAAAAAGCCTTGCACCGGCATTTTTGCCGATGGCCATCGTGCCAGCTTATCTGAAAGCGATTGAACGCCTTGGCGGCAGAGCGGCACAACGGACAGCCGATATTTCGGCTATCCGTAAGCAGTGGCTGATGCTTCGCGCCAATTTCTGACCGTCAGGCCAGCTGTTCCAGCCATGTGCGGAAATCTGCAAGCGCGCGGGCGGAAAGCGCACGCTTCTTGGCGATGGTCTTTTCCTTGCCACGCAGACGCTTGCCTTCTTCCTTCGGCACTTCGACCGGCGGAAACAGACCGAAATTGACATTCATCGGCTGGAACGACCGCTTGCCAGGCTCGGCATCGTCAGCGACGATATGGCCGCCGGTGATATGCCCAAGCAGTGCGCCAAAGGCGGTTGTCGGCGGTGGCGGGACGGCAGCATTGCCCAGTCGCTCCGCAGCGGTGAACCGACCGGCAAGAAGGCCGATGGCCGATGATTCGACATAGCCCTCGCAACCCGTCACCTGGCCGGCAAAGCGCAGTGTCGGACGCGACTTCAGGCGCAGCACGCTGTCGAGCAGCACGGGGGAGTTCAGGTAGGTGTTACGATGCAAACCGCCGAGGCGCGCGAATTCGGCATTTTCCAGTCCGGGAATCATCTTGAAGATGCCGGTCTGTGAGCCGTATTTCAGCTTCGTCTGGAAACCGACCATGTTGTAGAGCGTGCCAAGCGCATTGTCCTGACGCAGTTGCACAACCGCATAGGCCTTGACGGTCGGGTTATGCGCATTGGTCAGGCCCATAGGCTTCATCGGGCCGTGGCGCAGCGTTTCGGGTCCGCGTTCCGCCATGACTTCAATCGGCAGACAGCCATCGAAATAGGGCGTGCCTTCCCATTCCTTGAATTCCGTCTTGTCGCCTTCGACAAGCGCAGCCACGAACGCCTCATACTGCTCCTTATCCATGGGGCAGTTGATATAATCCTTGCCGGTGCCGCCGGGGCCGACCTTGTCGTAGCGCGACTGGAACCAGCAGACATCCATATTGATCGAATCGAAATGCACGATGGGCGCAATCGCGTCGAAAAAGGCGAGTGCATCGGCATCCGTTTCCGCGGCAATGGCCTCGGCCAAAGACGGCGCGGTCAGCGGGCCGGTGGCAACGATGGTCGTGCCCCATTCTTCCGGCGGCAGGCCGGTGACTTCCTCGCGCTTGATGGTAATCAGCGGATGAGCCTCAAGCTTTTCGGTTACGGCTTGCGCAAATCCCTCGCGGTCCACAGCAAGCGCGCCGCCCGCCGGAACCTGATGTGCATCGGCGCAGGCCATGATGAGCGAGCCTGCAAGGCGCATTTCCGCATGCAGCACGCCGACAGCATTGGTTTCGGCATCGTCGGAGCGGAATGAATTGGAGCAGACGAGTTCGGCCAGCTGTTCGGTCTTGTGCGCATCAGTGCCGCGCACGGGACGCATTTCATGCAGCACGACAGGAACGCCTGCCTGCGCAATCTGCCAGGCGGCTTCGGAGCCAGCGAGACCGCCGCCAACGACGTGAATGGGGGTGAGATCGGATGTGTTTGTCATGGTCCTTCCCATATCGCCTTTGCTGGCGGCCATCAATGGGCGAGCAAGGTCCAGAAAAACAAATGGCATCCGTCGCGGGAGGAGGTGCGACGGATGCCATATGGAAAGACCGGATTGGGAGGAGGAGAACCGGTCTCGTTGTCGCTAAGCCTGGGAGGAGGATGGCTTGGCGACAAACCAGGGCTGGTGGGAGGAGGATCCAGTCCTGGTGGTATTCACAGCGCGAAACTTCAATCTGAAATTTTCATCGAAAGGCGTTCAGCGTAGTGCAATCGTCGCGAACAGCTTTTCGGCCTTCAGCTTGATGCTTAGCGAGCCTTGCTCTGACGAGCGACGTAAGGGATGTCGGCGCGGGAGATGCCGAGATCGTTCAGTTCGCGAGTCGAAAGCTGGTTCAGTTCGCTGACGGTTTCACGGTAACGGCGCCAGTTGTTGTAAGAGCGAAACAGGTTCATGATCTTAATCCTTCAATGTGCGATGCTATCGCTTGGGTTCAATTCATCTCTTTTGTTGCCCATGATATAAGCTATTGTTTTTGCAAGTTGCAGAGCCGACTTTGCATAGCTGCCTTGCGGTTCCTGCACGACGCTTTAAATCGATTGGACTGTTCCGGCACAAAATTGCCGCAATGCGATTTGATCGGGTGGTTTGCTGGTTGCGAAGTTTCTTATATGTTCTCAACCGGTTGCGGTTGCGACCGCCATCTCAGTTCGTTGACCCGGGAGTCATTTTGTCTTTTTCAATCTCAGTGGAGCGCCTGGTTGAGCGCTGGCAGCAGGAAGGGCTGATCGATGCGGTTACCGCGTCGCGCCTGAATGCGGATCTTGAAAAACGAGCAACGGGTTTCAGCTTGGGTGCGGTGCTCGCCACGCTTGGCGGTCTGCTTCTGGGCGCAGCCGTCATCATGCTGGTTGCCGCCAACTGGCAGGATATGCCGCGCCTGATGCGGATCGGGATGGTGCTTGCACTTATCTGGATCGGCTATCTCGGCGGCGCATGGCGACAGGCGAGGGGCGACAAGGTGTTCTCGTCCGCTCTTTATGTCGTCGGTGCCGCATCCTTCGGCGCAGGTATCGCGCTTGTCGGGCAGATGTATCACGTGTCCGGCGATGTTCATTCCGCCGCCGTCTACTGGACCCTGGGCGTGCTTGCGTCAGCCTTCCTGGTGCGTGCACCGGTTCTGGCTGCATTCGGTGCAGGCGTTGCGTGTTTTTATCTTTCGACATTCGTGTTTGACGGCACATCGGCTGACAATGGTGAGCTGGCCTATCGCTGGATCGGTCCGCTTCTGTTGCTGGTCGGCGTCGGTGCAGCACTCCTCACGCGTTCGCGCCATGCCGCCCATCTCTGGGCCCTGTTCGCAATCGGCTGGGCCTTGCTGCTTTACATTCAGAATGAAAACGACGTGATCCTGTGCCTCATGATTGCGGTCGGCATCGCGTTGATGCTGGCGGATGCATTCGCACATGACACGATGGAGCGGCTCACCCGCTTCGCGCAGCCGCTGGCTTCCTACGGGCTGATGCTGGCCCTGCTGTCGCTTGGCATTCTGCAGCTCAATCATATGTTCTCTTCGTCAGGCGGCTCTGCCTCGCTCGATCAGGATGTTCTTTATAGTATGCTGATCCTCGGCCTATCGATTGGCGCTATCGCCCTGTGTGGTCGCGACAATGGCGGACTGCGCTCCATCGCCTATGCGACGTTTTCGTTTCAGGTGCTTTATCTGGCATTCACGACCGTGGGCACGATGATCGGTACGTCGGGCTTCTTCTTGACCGCAGGCGTCCTCGTGCTGCTGCTGGCGGCCTTTGTCCGCCGGATGGAACGGCGGTTCGGTAAAAAACGCGAAGCGGGGAGCCAGTCATGAGCAAGAAGTGGCTTTATATAGGCGCTGCCGTCTCCGCCTTGCTGCAGAGCGGCATTCTTTATGCGGGCATCGAACAGCGCGCATCCATATTGCGTTCAGGCCATGAAATCGTGTTGCAGACCGAGCCGGTCGATCCGCGCGATCTGATGCGCGGCGATTACGTCATCCTCGGCTACGCAATTTCCAGTGTCATGGGCAAGGATGTGCAGGGTAAACCCACGGGCGAACCACGAACGGTCTATGTGGCGCTAAAGCCGGATGCAGAAAAGCTATGGCATTTCTCGCGGGCGGCGCTCAGCCCGTTCACCGATCTGGCGCCGGATGAAGTGCAGATTCGCGGCCAGTCGACTTATCCGGTTTTGGGCTATCCGGATCAGACAATCCGCCTCAATTTCGGCATCGAACGCTATTATGTTCCTGAAGGGCAGGGTCGCGATATCGAGATCGGGCAACGTGAAAGCCGGATTTCCGTTGTCGTTGCTGTCGATGACAGCGGTACTGCGGTCATCAAGGCTTTGTGGGACGAAGGGCGGCAACTCTATGAAGAACCGCTCTATTGATCGGTTTTCCAGCGGTTTCGCCACTCTTATATTACCGCGTCAAGCTGAAGTTTATCTCAGGCTTGGCATGCGCGGAATGATCGCTATATAGAGGGGCAGAGTGCCGGAAGTGTTTCGTCTTGCCAAACCCGGAAAATCTATACCGGGAAGGCGGCTTTTTTCCTTTGAACCGGGAAAATTGGATGATATAGAGACGCGCGCTTTCGAGGGCAGTTCAAGATCTGAGACGAATTTGGTGCGTTCTTAAAGAATGCGCTTCGGTTCAGAAGCGGATATGGCGAAATTGGTAGACGCACCAGATTTAGGTTCTGGCGGGAGACCGTGGGGGTTCGAGTCCCTCTATCCGCACCAACTGCCATAAGGCCAAAGAATTTCTCTCCCGCGTCTTGAGGCAAAATGCCGGAAACGGCGGGACAATGACAAGAAGTGAAGGTTTGAACATGCAGGTTACCGAAACGCTCAATGAAGGGCTGAAGCGCGAGATTAAAGTCGTGGTTCCGGCCGGGGATCTCGAAGCCAAGCTCGTTGAGCGGCTCGATACTGCGCGCGGCCGAGCCAAGATCAATGGTTTCCGTCCGGGCAAGGTGCCTGCTGGCCATCTGCGCAAGATGTATGGCCGTTCGTTCATGGCTGAAATCGTCAACGAAATCCTCAGCGATTCGTCGCGTTCGGTTCTCGCAGACCGTAACGAAAAGTCGGCTACCCAGCCTGAAGTCATCATGTCGGAAGACGAAAAAGAAGCCGAAAAGGTTCTCGACGGCAAGGCCGATTTCGTTTTCTCGCTGAACTACGAAGTTCTGCCGGCAATCGAAGTCAAGGATTTCTCCAAGATCGCCGTGACCCGTGAAGTCGTCGACATCACCGATGAGGAAGTCGATGAGCAGGTCAAGCGTATCGCTTCGTCGACCCGCACTTTCGAGACCAAGAAGGGCAAGGCCGAAAACGAAGATCGCGTCACGATCGACTATCTCGGCAAGCTTGATGGCGAGCCGTTTGACGGCGGCGCCGACAACGACGCACAGCTGGTTCTCGGTTCGGGTCAGTTCATTCCGGGCTTCGAAGAACAGCTCGTTGGCGTCAAGGCTGGCGACGAAAAGGTCATCAATGTGACCTTCCCGGCTGAATACGGTGCAGCGCATCTCGCAGGCAAGGAAGCCACCTTCGACATCAAGGTCAAGGAAGTTGCCAAGCCGAACGAACTCGAACTCAACGACGAAACCGCGACGAAGCTCGGCATCGAGTCGCTGGAGCGTCTGCGTCAGGTTGTTCGCGAACAGATCGAAAGCCAGTACGGCCAGATCACCCGCCAGAAGGTAAAGCGCCAGATTCTCGACGCTCTGGACGGCGATTATCAGTTCGAAACCCCGCAGAAGCTGGTTGACGCTGAATTCAACAACATCTGGCAGCAGATCAACTTCGACCTGCAGCAGGCTGGCCGTACCTTCGAAGACGAAGAAACCACGGAAGAAGCTGCTCGCGAAGAATACCGCAAGCTCGCTGAACGCCGCGTTCGTCTCGGCCTCGTTCTCTCCGAAATCGGTGAGAAGGCTGGCGTAGAAGTGTCGGAAGAAGAACTGCAGCGCGCCGTTTATGACCAGGTTCGTCGCTATCCGGGCCAGGAAAAGGAAATCTACGACTTCCTGCGCAAGACGCCGGATGCCGTGGCTAACCTCCGCGCCCCGATCTTCGAAGAAAAGGTCGTCGATCATCTGCTCGCCAACATCAACGTGACCGACAAGAAGGTCTCGAAGGAAGAGCTGACGGCTGAAGACGAAGACGGTTCGGAAGCAAAGCTTGCAAAGAAGGCTGCACCGAAGAAGAAGGCCGCTCCTAAGAAGAAGGCCGACGAAGACAAGTCCGAAGAGGCTTAATCTTTTCTATCTAGCGAATTTGGAAAAGGCCGCGCATTGCGCGGCCTTTTCCGTTTCAACCCACGGATAAACGGCTGAAAAGCTTGCATCCATGGGGGCTTTGCTCTAGCCAGTAATCAATCCGTTTTTAGCTCAATCAGAATATTTGCGAGCCAGCATGTCCCTTATTGATACGCGCATACCGGAACCGAAACGCTTCATCTCCGGCGCCACCGGCGACTGGGAAGTCGTCATCGGCATGGAAGTCCATGCGCAGGTCACGTCCGAGTCGAAGCTGTTCTCCGGCGCTTCCACGTCGTTTGGTGCCGATCCGAACGCCAATGTGTCTCTGGTGGATGCCGCCATGCCGGGCATGCTGCCGGTCATCAATCTGGAATGCGTCAAGCAGGCCGTCCGCACGGGCATCGGTCTCAATGCCCAGATCAATCTGAAGTCGGTGTTTGACCGTAAGAACTACTTCTATCCCGATCTGCCGCAGGGCTATCAGATTTCGCAGTTCAAGCAGCCGATTGTCGGCGAGGGCAAGATCATGATTTCGGTCGGCCCCGACAATAAAGGTCAGTTCGAAGATGTGGAGATCGGCATCGAGCGTTTGCATCTGGAGCAGGACGCGGGCAAGTCGATGCACGATCAGCATCCGACCATGTCCTATGTCGATCTGAACCGCTCTGGCGTGGCGCTGATGGAAATCGTCTCCAAGCCGGACCTGCGCTCGTCGGATGAAGCACGCGCCTACCTCACCAAGCTGCGCACGATCGTCCGCTATCTCGGCACCTGCGACGGCAATATGGACGAAGGCTCCATGCGCGCCGACGTCAATGTTTCCGTGCGTCGTCCGGGTGGCGAATTCGGCACACGTTGCGAAATCAAGAACGTCAACTCGATCCGCTTCGTTGGTCAGGCCATCGAATATGAGGCCCGCCGTCAGATCGCCATTCTGGAAGATGGCGGCTCCATCGATCAGGAAACGCGCCTGTTTGATCCCGTGAAGGGCGAGACCCGTTCGATGCGCTCCAAGGAAGAAGCGCACGACTATCGCTATTTCCCAGACCCTGATCTGCTGCCGCTCGAATTCGATCAGGCTTTTGTCGATGCGCTCGCCGCCGATTTGCCGGAACTGCCGGATGAAAAGAAGCAGCGTCTGGTCGAAAAGCAGGGCATTTCGATCTACGACGCCTCCATCCTGGTCACGGAAAAGGCGATTGCCGACTATTACGAATCTGTCGCTGCCGGTCGCGACGGCAAGGCTGCGGCCAACTGGGTCATCAACGATCTGCTCGGCGCGCTCAACAAGGCGGGCAAGAGCATCGAGGAATCGCCGGTCAGCCCGGAACAGCTCGGCGCGGTGATCGATCTCATCAAGGACGGCACGATTTCCGGTAAGATCGCCAAGGATCTGTTCGAAATCGTCTGGAACGAAGGCGGAGACCCGAAGAAGCTCGTTGAAGAACGCGGCATGAAGCAGGTCACCGACACCGGGGCGATTGAAAAGGCTGTTGACGATATCATTGCGGCCAACCCGGACAAGGTCGAACAGGCCAAGGCCAAGCCGACGCTTGCCGGCTGGTTTGTGGGACAGGTCATGAGGGCGACGGGCGGCAAGGCCAACCCGCAGGCTGTTAATGATCTGGTTAAGGCCAAGCTCGGGATCGAAGAGTAATGTGGGTTCGAAGCGCCACCGAGGCCGATCTGAAGGCAGTGCACGAACTGCTGGTATCGACCTGGCACGCGACTTTCGACCACATTTTGGGCCGGGAAATGGTCAACGCCGTCACCGGCCAGTGGCATAGCGTTGCGGCGCTGAAAGCCAATCTGCGCAAGCCTTATTCGGAATTCATCGTCGCCGATAACGGCGAGGGTGGCATTGATGGTATGGCCTTCGCCAGCCAGTCCGAGGAAGGCAAGGCATCGCTGCACCAGCTTTATGTGCGCCCCGACGTGCAGGTTCAGGGCGTCGGCACGATGCTGCTTGCGGAAATCGAAATGGCTTTCCCGGATGTGCGCACAATCAAGCTCGAAGTCATCGAGAAGAATGCCAAGGCGGTGAAGTTCTACGAACGCAAGGGCTATGTCACGGTCGGGCGCAACGAAGATTGGGGCGATCCGAATTGCAAGGAACCCGTTCTCGTGATGGAAAAGTCGCTCGAAGGCTGGAGCGTGTGACGCTCTTCATACTCTTGTGACAGCGGCAACTTGACCCTTGCCTTGACCGGGCGATAGGGCCATAAGCAAGAATAAAGCGGCAGTTTCGGCTGTCTGCGAGATGATGGATCTGGAAAAGGCCATGATGAAATTTCTTACGCAAGTCTTCACCTGGTGGAATGGCCAGACGCTCGGCACCCGCCTTCATACGTGGCGCAAGGGCGAGCGCGTCGGTGAGGACGAGTTCGGCAATATCTATTATCAGGGTGGCAAGGACTCCGAAGGTCGCACGCGCCGCTGGGTCATTTTCAATGGCTATGCGGAAGCGAGTGCAATTCCTGCGGGCTGGCACGGCTGGATGCATCATCGTGTCGATACGCCGCCCAGCAAGGAAGACTACAAGCCGCGCGACTGGCAGAAGCCGCATTTGCAGAACCTGACCGGCTCCCCGCTCGCCTATCGTCCGAAGGGCTCGATTGCGCGTCCGGGTACGGAACCGGCCGAGCGTCCGCGTGTGACGGGCGAATATGACGCCTGGACGCCGGGTAATTAAGACTGACAAAGTTTACGATCCGGCGTGATTTTCACGCCGGATTTTCTTATTTGCCGTCGCCTTGCTTGTTTTTTCACTTAAAAAGCCGGGATAGACAGGCGACGAGGGTGTGATCGTGGCATTGCAACTTGCAGCGGAGCAACGAATCGTCACATTTCATGCCTAGGAATTATTCCAGTTTATTCGACAAACTTTGATGCGGGTTTCCGTTTTGACGAAGCATTCCCCCGGCACGGCTGGCAACGGAAAGAACAGAATCAAGAAGGCTGCATATGTGGCCCTGATTTCGCTTTTTACCGCTGTTGGCAGCTTGCACGCTGCTCAGGCAGAACGCATTTCCAATCCGGTCGCGGAGTTTTCGGGGCTGGATAAGATCACAGGCCGCATTACGACTTTTGACGTCTATATCAATGAGACGGTTCAATTCGGCGCGCTTCAGGTGACGCCGAAGGTTTGCTATTCGCGCACCGAGAATGAAGCGCCGCGGACCGACAGTTTTGTCGAGGTTGAGGAAATTACGCTGGATCGCAAAATTCGCCGTATCTTCACCGGCTGGATGTTCGCAGACAGTCCCGGTCTCAACGCCGTTGAGCATCCGATCTATGACGTTTGGCTGAAAGACTGCAAGCAGAAGTCTGACGTTCCGGCACCGGCGGCAAAGCAGAACTGATCAAACCACCTTCCGACAGTTAGAAAAGGGCAATACCTTCGAGGGCTTGCTCGAGAATTTTCTCGTATTTCTTGCGGGGAACTTCGATTGCACCGAACCGCTCTAGATGCGGCGTGGTGAATTGGGTATCGAGCAACAGAAAACCCTGCTTGACCAGATGTTGCACCAGATAAGCAAGGCAGACCTTTGAAGCGTCACGCTTGCGTGTGAACATGCTCTCACCGAAAAATGCCCTCCCGAGCGTCACGCCATAAAGGCCGCCGACCAGCTTGCCCTCGTGCCATGCCTCGACTGTGTGGCAATGTCCGATTTCGAATAATTTGCCATAGGCTTCGCGGATTGGACCGTTGATCCATGTGCGCGCGCGTTCGCCGACCCCGCTGGCGCATCCATCTATGACGCCCTCGAAATCGCTATCCAGCCTGATATCGAAAATGCCCTGCCGAATGGTCTTTTGCAGGCTGCGGGGGATGTGGAAACCATCCAGCGGAATAACACCGCGTTTTTCAGGGCGTACCCAGAAGACCTCTGGATCATCCGCCTCTTCGGCCATCGGGAAAACCCCGGTGGCGTAAGCGCGCAGGAGCAATTCCGGTTCGATTGCATAGTCGTCCGGTTTTGCTCCTGCAGTCACTTATTTAAGCGCCTTCGTTCTCGGACTGGCTGGCCAGATATTTTTCCAGCCAGTGGATATCATAGGCACCATTGGCGATGTCCTGATTTCCAATCAGCTCCTGGAACAGGGGCAGGGTCGTCTTGACGCCATCCACCACGAATTCGTCCAGCGCACGACGCAGACGCATCATGCATTCGACGCGGTTGCGTCCGTGCACGATGAGCTTGCCGATGAGGCTGTCGTAATAAGGCGGAATGCGATAGCCGGAATAAACGCCGGAATCCACGCGGATGCCGAGGCCACCCGGCGTATGGTAGTGGGTGATGAGACCCGGCGATGGCGTGAAGGTGCGCGGGTCTTCGGCATTGATGCGGCATTCAATGGCATGGCCAGAGAAACGCACGTCCTTCTGCTTCACCGAAAGGCCGAGACCCGCAGCGACACGAATCTGCTCATGCACAAGATCGATGCCGGTGATGGCTTCCGTGACCGGATGCTCCACCTGCAGACGGGTGTTCATTTCGATGAAATAGAACTCGCCGTTTTCATAGAGGAACTCGATCGTGCCCGCACCACGATAGCCAAGCTCGGCAATGGCGTTGGCGCAGATCATGCCGATCTTGTCGCGCGCTTCCGAATTAAGAGCCGGGGAGTTGGCTTCTTCCCAGACCTTCTGGTGACGGCGCTGCAAGGAGCAGTCGCGTTCGCCCAGATGGATCGCGTTGCCCGCACCATCGCCCATGACCTGAACTTCGATGTGACGCGGCTTTTCGAGATATTTCTCGATATAGACGGCATCGTCACCGAAAGCGGCAGCAGCTTCTGAGCGCGCGGTTGCGAGCGCAACCGACAGGTCTTCCTCGGTGCGCGCCACTTTCATGCCGCGACCGCCACCACCGGCCGAAGCCTTGATGATGACCGGGAAGCCGATTTCTTTCGCCACGCGCGCAGCTTCAACATCGTCGGTGATGCCGCCATCGGAACCAGGAACGACCGGAATGCCAAGGCGCTTGGCTGTGCGCTTGGCTTCGATCTTGTCGCCCATGATGCGGATATGCGAGGCGGTGGGGCCGATGAAGGTGATGTTGTGTGCTTCGAGAATTTCCGCAAACTTTGCGTTTTCGGACAGGAAGCCGTAGCCCGGATGGATCGCGTCGGCGCCGGTGATCTCGCAAGCAGCAACGATCTGGTGAATGTTCAGATAGCTGTCGCGAGAGGGCGGCGGTCCGATACAAACACTTTCATCCGCCAGACGGACATGCATCGCGTCGGCATCTGCCGTGGAGTGAACGGCGACCGTCTTGATGCCCAGTTCCTTACAGGCTCTGAGCACGCGAAGAGCGATTTCGCCACGATTGGCTATGAGGATCTTTTGAAACATGCGCTTGCTGCCAGTTCCCGTTTCGTGAAGTGAAGACACGTCAAACAATGGTTGAGCGACGCTTATTCGATCACGACGAGCGGTTCGCCGAATTCAACCGGCTGGGCGTCATCAATCAAAATGGCCTTGACCGTACCGGCGCGCGGGGCGGGGATCTGGTTCATGGTCTTCATGGCTTCGATGATGAGGAGGGTCTGGCCTTCCTTCACCTGTGTGCCGACTTCGATAAAGTTGCGGGCGCCCGGTGCCGGAGCTAGGTAGGCGGTGCCAACCATCGGCGAAGGAACGGCATTCTTTGCCAGTTCAGCCTTGGTCGGCTCGGCGGCTGCCGGAGCGGCGGCAGGCACTGCAACAGCAGCCGGTGCTGCGGCCGGATAAACGGTCGCTGCGGCCTGAACCGTTACATTGCGCGAAACGCGGATGCGCAGATCGCCATGTTCGATTTCGATATCCGTGAGGTCGGTATCGTTGAGGATATCCGCCAGATCGCGGATGGTTTCTTTGTCGATGACAGTGTTTTTGCTGGACATATCAGGCCCCTTTTACGCTTTGCCCGTTGTGTTCTTGTTCTTTGGCAATTGCCGCGAGCGCGCGTAGGCCGAGCAGATACCCTTCCGCGCCAAAGCCGCAAATGACGCCTTTGGCGACTGCGGATACATAAGAGTGGTGCCGGAAGGCCTCACGCGTATGAATGTTCGAAAGATGCACTTCCACAACCGTGACCTTTGCAGAGCGGATCGCGTCGTGAATGGCAATTGAAGTGTGGCTGTAGGCCGCCGGATTGATCAGGACATAGGCGTCTTTCTCGCCCGCTTCCTGAATCCAAGTGACCAGATCGCCTTCATAATTGGATTGGCGGAAATCAACGTCGAGATCGAGAGAACCGGCTTCGCGCTTGCAAGCCTCTTCAATGTCGGCCAGCGTCGCAACGCCATAAATCCCCGGTTCACGCTTTCCCAGAAGATTGAGATTGGGACCGTTTAGAACAAAAACCGTCTTTGCCATTGTGTCCGCGCCAAATCCTTTGCAACCGATATCGTGTTACCACGAAAATTTAGTAACACTTCGCTTTCCATATAGAGAGCTTGGATGCAAGCCGAAACCCTATAATTCAGTGCAGATGTCCTGCCTGACCGGTTTTTCCCGCTATTCTTTGCGAGATGCACCGGCATTGCGGCATATTTGCTTTAATCGCCGGTTATCACCGAGTTTTGATAAGTGTGTACCCGAAACGCCTGTCAGGGAAAGCGTATCGGGCACAGCTGTCAGTTTTACTTCTTGGCGGCGGTACGTGCTGCGGCGATTCTCTCCACCAGACCATCGACACCGATAGCGCCCGGCACCAGCTCGCTGCCGATGATATAGGACGGCGTGCCGGTGATGTTGAGCTGCGTTGCCAATTGATAGGTATCCTGGAAAGCGCCGGTGATCGCCGGGTCTTTCATCTTTTCGCGCAGTGCGGTTTCATCGGCGCCAAGTTTGACGGCATCGGCAATCGCGGATGCCTCGGTCGCGCGCTCCTGTGCGCCCAGCAAAACGCCGTGGAATTCAGCATATTTTTCCGGCATCAGCGCCTTGAAGGCCTGCGCAACAATATGCGCCTTCACCGAATCTGGGCCGAGGATTGGAAATTCCTTCATGACGAAACGAACATTCGGATCGTTTTTCAGGATGGCCTGCATGTCGGGCAGTGCGCGTTTGCAATAGCCGCAATTGTAATCGAAGAACTCATAGACGGTGACGTCGCCGTTCGGATTGCCGAAAACTGCGTCATGCTCGGGGTGGTAAAGTGCGCTCTGGTTGGCAGCCAGCACCTTCTTGACCTGCTCTTGCGCGTCATGCGCCTGCTTGGTTTCCAGCGCGCTCTGCACTTCCAGCATCAGTTCTGGGTTCTTGAGAAGATAGTTGCGCACCACATTTTCAATGGCTTGCTGGTTAAGCGGTGCCTCAGCCGTTGCTGCCGCTGCTGCTGGGGCGACGGGCGCAGCCGAATGGCGCGACAGACCCGCACCATAGCCGAGAGCCAGCGCTGCCAGACCGACAATGCCGCTTGCCAGCGTGATGGAAACTGCGTTCTTCATCTTCAAATTCCAATCCGTTTAAAAATACGCCCTGCCAGGAGGACTATGTCGGGCGTTATTTGCTTTTCTTCGTATTGATAATGTCCTGCGCACGCAACCAGTCCGGCGAGCCGGATTTCAGCTGCTTCTGTGCGCGGATTGCGAATATTTGGGCATCCTGAAGTTTGCCCGCATAGAAGTTCATGTCGGCGGTTGCGAGGTCTGCAAGGCCCATATTGCCCTGCTGGCCATAGGCCTGCGCGAGATATCCATAGCCGCCCGGAAACTCGGGATCGGAAGCAATGCCCGCTTTGATCTCCTTGATTGCGGTTGGCATGTTCGCCTTTGTGCCCGTCAGCATGAGTGCCCGTCCGTAGCTCATGCGCAGCAGCGGAGACTTGCGTGGGTCGAGCGATACGGCGGTCTGGAAAGCCTTTGCTGCGCCGGCGGCATCATTCGCCTTGATGAGAACTTCGCCGCGCATTTCATAGAAATAAGGGTTCTTCGGCTGTTCCTTGATCAGCGCGTCGAATTTGGGCTGGGCGGAACGCGCAGCACCGTTCAGATAGGTGGTGATGGCGCTGCCATAGCGCGCCGGAAGCCCGCCGGGATTGCTGCGAAACATGCGTTGCAGCGCGCCCATATTGCCCGAATAGGCGGCAATCTTGGCGCGTGCCATGTCGTGACGCAATTGAAGCGCGGGTGAATCCGTTTTGTTGAAGTTGGGGCTCTTCTTGGCCAGTTCTTCCAGATTGGCGATACGTTCACGCGGAAGCGGGTGGCTGATGCGATACTGGTCGATCTGCGTGCCTGACAGGGAGAGGGCGGAGGCAAAACGCTGGAACGTGTCCAGCATTCCCTTGGACGACTGCCCGGTCGCATTGAGATAATTGACTGCCATACGGTCGGCGGTCATTTCCTCGGTACGCTGATAGCTGAGCAGGCTGCGCATCGCCGCCTCGGCGCTGCCAAGCGCGATGCCGCCGCCTGCACCGGCTGCAGACCCGCTGCCTGCTGCTGCGCCTGCAACGCCTGCGCCCACGCCGAGCAACATGCCGATCACCGCCATGGTCCGCGCCCGGCTCAACTGTTCCCGCAGGCGATCCTGATGCCCGCCCGCCAGATGACCCGCCTCATGCGCGATCACGCCGATGATTTCATTGGGCGTATCGGCCTGCATGATCGCGCCGGTATTGATGAAAATGCGCCGCCCATCGACAAAGGCGTTGAAGCTCGGCGAATTGACGAGGATGACGCGCACGCCACGGCTGGAAAGACCTGCAGCCTTCAGGATCGGCGCGGCATAATCTGAAACCAGTGCTTCGATTTCCGCGTCGCGCACGATCGGTACACCACGCGACTGGGCGGATGCAGGCATAACGCCCGTCACCGCCACGGCAAGTGCTGAAAGTGCGGCCACAGAACTGCGGACAAATCGTCCAAAGGATAAGGTTCCAGTCGGGAACGGCGCGATCAATGCTGCCATAATGCTCGTCGTCCTCCTCGTCATTTCATGCGAATCTCGCATCGGTTCATTCATCGTATCGGGAAACAAGTTCCGGTTCAGGACCTTATAGCCGTCTCAGCGCATTTTAAACGATATCTCGACAAGGCAGCATGATCTTAAAAGTCGGATATCGGGCGTGCAATCTCTGCCGACTTTGATATCCGGTCAATTCCGATATTGTTGCCATCAATCTGTAGACCCCAAAGCGCGTTATGACTGCGCTACCGGTGTCGTTTACAAGCATTCATCCAAGACAATGTACCCAATTTCCTAAAAGCGCTGTTGCTTTAGCAATCCGGCGTTTATACGGCGGTGATGTTGTGTTCTGTCCGTGCGGCGGCTCCAGCGGAGCGCCTGCAATGTTCTGGAGGTAAAGTTGATCAGTCTTTCTAGCCGCAGCGCGGTTGAGCCATTCCACGCCATGGATGTTCTGGCCGAAGCCAACCGCCGCCGCGCGGCAGGTCATCCGATCATTTCGATGGCGGTTGGCCAGCCCGCAGATCCGGCACCGCAAATCGTGCGGCAGGCCGCCGAACAGGCGTTGAAAGACGGGCGCATCGGCTATACCGACGCGCTGGGGCTGGTTGAACTGCGTGAAGCGATTGCCACGCATTATGCCGATCATTACGGCGTTTCCGTTTCGGCAGATCGAATAGCGGTTACGACCGGCTCTTCGGCGGCCTTCAATCTGGCTTTTGTCGTCTATTTCGATCCAGGCGACCGGGTGGCGATCACGCGCCCGGGCTATCCGGCTTACCGCAATATTCTGACAGCGCTTGGGCTGGAAGTGGTGGAAATCCCAACCGGCAATGGCACCTCGGCGGCTCTGACTGCTGAGGCATTGGCGGCTGCGCACGCCGAAAAGCCGTTGAAGGGCGTATTATTTGCAAGCCCGGCCAATCCAACAGGCGCAGTGATTGCCAAGCCTGAACTGAGGGCGATCATCGATACGGCCCGTTCGCTCGGCATTCGCGTGATTTCGGACGAAATTTATCACCGGCTTTCCTATGAAACCGACGATGTGACGGCGCTTGAAATCGCCGACGATGTCACGATCATCAATTCGTTCTCGAAATATTACTGCATGACGGGTTGGCGTATCGGCTGGATGGTTCTGCCGGAGGGCGATGTTCGCGCCATCGAACGGCTGAGCCAAAGCCTTTATATTTCCGCGCCAGAACTTTCGCAGCGCGCGGCCATCGAGGCTTTCCACGCCACTGCCGAACTGGAGCGCATCAAGGATCGCTATCGCCAGAACCGCGCCATCCTGCTGGAACACCTGCCGCAAATGGGGCTGAAACTCGCGGCACCGATGGACGGTGCATTCTACGCTTATTGCGACGTTTCACGCTTCACTAATGACAGCA
Organism: Ochrobactrum sp. C6C9; assembly: GCF_022627935.1. Taxonomy (NCBI): domain Bacteria; kingdom Pseudomonadati; phylum Pseudomonadota; class Alphaproteobacteria; order Hyphomicrobiales; family Brucellaceae; genus Ochrobactrum; species Ochrobactrum sp. C6C9. The sequence continues at coordinate 108,327 of NZ_JABXGB010000006.1, forward strand.
TGGAATTTGCGCGCAAGATGATTGCCGAGATCAACATCGCCGCAACGCCGGGCCGCGATTTCGACCCACTGGATGGCCACCGCACCATGCGCTTTTCCTATGCGGGAAAAGTCGAGGAAATGCAGGAAGCGGTTCGCCGTCTGGAAGATTGGCTTCCGCAACAGTCAGCCTGAAACCAAAGATGCAAAAAAACCGGCGTTTCCGCCGGTTTTTTTATTTCTGATGTTCGGGCAGAGCTTAAAAGAAACCCTTCTTCTGCCACCAGCCGCCACGCTTCGGCTTCTGTTCGTCACTCTCGCTCGATGTGACGACAGGCTCAACATTCTTGGCCGGTTCTTCGATCACAGCCACTTCGGTTTCGACTTCAACAGCCTCGGCAGCAGCTTCTTCAACCTCTACCGGCTTGGCAGCTGCTTTGCGGGTGCGGCGCTTCGGCTTTTCAGCTTCCACGGCTTCAGGCGCTTCTACGGCTTCCGGTGTGGCGTCGTCGGCCTTCTTGCGAGACCGGGTCTTCCGGGCTGGCTTGGCTGGCGCTTCTTCGACTTCTGCAGCAACCACCTCATCTGCGGCTTCCTCAGTCTTTGCAGACTTGCGGGCACGCGGCTTGCGGGCAGACTTGGCTGGCTTTTCGGCTTCAGCCGGCGCTTCGGCAGCTTCCGTTGCAACAGCAACCGCTTCCACAACCTCAACGATTTCGGCCTTGGCAGCGACGACTTCGGCTGCAGCAGCTTCAATAGCGGCCTCGGCCTTTACCGGCAGAACAGGCGTGTAGCCGACGAATTCCGGATCTGGAACCTTGCGACCGCGCACCTCGTCTTCACGACGGTTCTTGCGTCCGCCGCGACGGCCACGACGACGCTTCTTGCGACGATCATCTTCGCTCAAAGCGGCATCCGAACGCGGTTCAGAAGCTTCATCGCCTTCATCCGCATCGTCTTCGGCATCTTCGGAAGCAGCATTGTCCTGAGCGGTCTGCTCGCGGTTGTCGCGATCCTTGCCGCCACGACGGCGACGACGGCGACGACGCTTGCGGTCGCCTTCCTCGCTGCGCTCTTCCCGAGCCGGCGCTTCGGCCTTGACGTCTTCTTCTTCCTCGTCTTCCTCGACCGGAATTTCAGGATCTTCGATGTCGTCTTCGATATAGGCCATCGGCTGGACAGGAGGCTGTGTCACCGGACGGGTGGACGGCGCGCCCTTGTCGATCGCAAAATGCTGGTGACCGACGCTTTCATCGGCGTCGATGCTGATGGCGACGCCAAAGCGGCCTTCCAGATCGGCCAGCAACTGGCGCTTGTGGTTCAGCACATAAAGCGCCGAAGCCGCTGGCGTGCGAACATTGATGTCAAAGCCCGAATGACGCAGCAGATAATCTTCAATGCCGCGAATGATATGCAGCGCCATCGACGAGTCCGAGCGGACATGGCCGGTGCCGCCGCAATGCTGGCAAACCTGCATCGTGCTTTCCAGCACCGATGCCCGAATGCGCTGGCGCGACATTTCCAGAAGGCCGAAATGCGAGATGCGACCAACCTGAATGCGGGCGCGGTCGTCCTTCAGGCAGTCCTTCATCTTCTTTTCGACAGCGCGATTGTTGCGCTTTTCTTCCATGTCGATGAAGTCGACGACGATCAGGCCGGCAAGGTCGCGCAGGCGCAGCTGGCGCGCCACTTCTTCGGCTGCTTCCAGATTGGTCTGGAGCGCGGTGTCTTCGATGGAATGTTCGCGCGTCGAGCGACCGGAGTTGACGTCGATGGCAACCAGCGCTTCAGTCTGGTTGATGATCAGGTAACCACCCGATTTCAGCGTCACCTGCGGCAGCAGCATGCGGTCCAGCTGGGCTTCGACGCCATTGCGTGTGAAGATCGGCACCTGTTCGCGATAGGGCTGGACCACCTTGGCATGGCTCGGCATGAGCATGCGCATAAAGTCCTTGGCCTCGCGATAGCCGTTCTCGCCGGAAACGAGGATTTCTGTGATGTCCTTGTTATAAAGGTCGCGGATCGAGCGCTTGATCAGGCTGCCTTCTTCATAGACGAGGGACGGCGCCGTCGACTGCAAGGTCAGCGTACGGACATTTTCCCAAAGGCGCATCAGATATTCGTAGTCGCGCTTGACTTCCGCCTTGGTGCGATTGGCGCCAGCCGTACGCAGGATCACGCCCATGCCCTGCGGCACTTCGAGTTCCTTGACGATTTCCTTCAGTCGCTTGCGATCCTGCGGTTGGGTGATCTTGCGGGAAATGCCGCCGCCACGCGCAGTGTTCGGCATCAGCACCGAATAACGACCAGCCAGCGACAGATAGGTCGTGAGAGCAGCGCCCTTGTTGCCGCGCTCTTCCTTGACCACCTGCACCAGCAGAATCTGGCGGCGCTTGATGACTTCCTGAATGTTGTACTGGCGGCGATGGGTGCGGGTATGCGTCGGCAGTTCTTCCAGCGCATCTTCCGAACCGACCGATTCGACCATGTCTTCTTCATGCTCGACATCGTCTTCGTCGCCATTGTCGATGGCTTCCGAAATTACGTCGCCCTTATGCGACAGGGCGCTTGCAGGTGTGCCAGGCACATAATTCGCAAAACCGGGACCGACGGGCTCGGCTGCGGGCAGGCCGTTATCCGATGCGCTGGCCTGTGCCTTGTTCTGGTTGTCGCGGCCACCGCGGCGGCGATTGCGACGCGAGCGGTCATTCGACCGTTCACCCGAACGCTCGCCAGAGCGTTCGCTCTTGGCGCGTGGCTCGTCATCATCGTCGTCTTCGGCGCGCTGCGCCTTGGCTTCCGCTTCAAGCAGCGCCAGACGATCCGCGACCGGAATCTGGTAATAATCGGGATGGATTTCCGAGAAGGCGAGGAAACCGTGACGGTTGCCGCCATATTCCACAAATGCAGCCTGAAGCGAAGGTTCGACGCGCGTGACCCGCGCGAGGTAGATATTGCCTTTCAGCTGCTTCTTGTGTTCCGACTCGAAGTCGAATTCTTCAATCTTGTTACCGCGCGTAACAATGACGCGGGTTTCCTCCGGGTGGGAGGCATCGATGAGCATTTTGTTGGACATTAGTGTCTTTCCTACCGGCGCGAAGACGCAAAACACGTGCGCCGGAGGAAGCCCTGAAGGCTGCCGACCTAACCGTATTGCATCTGCCGGATGGTTCTGGGTTCGCCGGAACATAAGCTGCTGCCTTTACGCGCGACGGCCACGTGGCGATCACGGTCTTTAGGCTTGCGATGGTCAGTCTTACTAGACCCATAGCTGTTCCGAACGAAACGACCTCAATATATGACCCGGAGACCGGGCCGATTTCATTGCTCTTCTCGAGCGTTAAAGCGCCGTGCGTCTAACTGGACGCACAAGGACACCTTAAATTCTCAAATCCACGCACCGTTCTATCCTGAAGCCGGACCCGGCTTTAAGTTCGATGCGGTGGCGACAGCGCGTAACAATGCGCAATCGACCAATCAAAAGTGGAGGGCGGGGGAGCCACATCTCCACTGAATTCTGTTCCGGCCACCGGGACTGTGAGCGTATAAACCACTGTTCTCGCTCTCGTTCTCTCCGGTCATATTCGAAAACCGGCAAACGATTCTGACAGCTAACCCGTAACCTGCATTAGCTTTTATGGCGTCGGATGCATGATGACAAGTACGAATATCAGTTGACATTCGCATCGCAATTTCGTCGTAACCCGAATGTAGGTCATATTCGCGGCTCAATTGCGGCTGGAAAGCCTTCGTTAACCGTAGTTCTGTACGACAGTTTCATGAGTTGCGTGCAGCGGGTCGGGTGGACAGTTGCGCATTGAGGCGCACATAAAAGCGCTGGCATCGCTATTCGGTGCCACCAATTCAATATTATTCGATCGTGATGGCGAATGCATTTTCGAAACGGTGAAAAAGCAACGACAATCTCTGCAACTGCGCGGCAATGGCTGGCGCTTGCGGTCTTTCTCCTTGTGGGTCTTTTTCAGGTGGGCGCCGCTCTGGCCGCCGATCAGGCCGGACAGTCGCTGACGGCGCTCACTTTTCGCATGGCAGGCGATGATCTGCGCACCCGCATCGTCGTGATGTTCGACCGCGAGCCGGAACTGACGACGCGCCTTTTCGACAATCCCCATCGTCTGGTGATCGAGTTGCCCGAAACCCGTTTCGGGTTCGACGAAAAGAGCCTTGAAGCCAGAGGTCTGGTTTCCAATGTTCGTTACGGACTGGCGGGGAAGGGGCGTTCGCGCCTTATCCTGACCCTGCGTGGCCCCTTCAAGGTGGAAAATCTGCGCGTTTTGAAAAATGAAAGCGCGTCCGGTTATCGTCTTGTGGCGGATATGGTCGCAACGTCCGACCGGGAATTCACCGCACAACTGCAAGGACGTTCAGAAATCACGAGTTCGACCGAGCGCAAGGCTGCGCTTTCTGCTCAATCAGCCAAGATCGAGACCCGTCCGTTTACGGTGATGATCGATCCGGGCCATGGCGGCATCGACAGCGGTGCCGAAAGCCTGAGCGGTATCAAGGAAAAAGACCTGACGCTCGCCTTCGGTGTCGAATTGCGCGACCGTCTTGCGCAGGAAAAGAACATTCAGGTTCTGATGACACGGGACGACGATACTTATCTTCGCTTGTCCGAGCGCGTCCGCATCGCGCGCCAGCATGAGGCCGATCTGTTCATCTCCATCCATGCTGATACGATCAATCAGCAGGATATTCGCGGTGCCACGGTCTATACGATTTCCGACAAGGCGTCGGATGCGGTAGCGCGCGCCATGGCGGAACGTGAAAACAAATCCGACAATCTGGGAGGCACCGCGCCGGAAGAAGTGCCGGAAGTTGCCGATATTCTGCTCGATCTGACGCGCCGCGAGACCCATAGCTTCTCGCTGAGCTTTGCGGAAAAGGTGATCGCACAATTGCAGGGGCAGGTTAATCTCATCAACAATCCGCACCGTTTTGCCGGATTTCAGGTGCTGCGCGCCCCGGACGTGCCTTCTGTATTGATCGAAATCGGCTATCTGTCGAATGCAGAAGACGAAAAACTCATAAGCAACCCGGAATGGCGGAAAAAACTTGCTGACCGACTTGCTTTGGCAATCAAGTCGTTCGAAACGTTACGACGCCCGGCAATCGTAACAAAAGGTTGAGCACCAGCACGACGATGCATGCATGCAACAGTTTGTCGTATTTTTATTCCGGGACCGAGCCTAAAGATGTTAATTCTGTTAAAACGCATAAACGATCTTGCGTTTGACGCATTTGATGGTCACTAAGCCTGATACCATGAACCTTACGGGGCTCGTGGGTTGGCGGTTGGCGCATTGACGCTTATCATGGGCATAATCTGACGGCAGGATTCCGCAAATATGGTAAGGCTTATCGGTTATTTCTTCGGGATTGGTGCGGTGCTGATGCTTCTGGCAGCAGGCGGCGTTGCCCTTTACGTCGGAAGCCTTAGCAAAGATTTGCCCGATTATGAGGTGCTGGCGAAGTACGAGCCGCCGGTCATGACCCGCGTTCATGCATCGGACGGCAGCCTGATGGCGGAGTTCGCGCGCGAGCGTCGCATGTACTTGCCAATCCAGGCTGTGCCGAACCGGGTCAAGGCTGCGTTCATCTCCGCCGAAGACAAGACCTTCTACGAACATCATGGTCTCGATTTCGGTGGTCTGGCACGCGCCGTTATCACTAACGTCAAGAATATGGGCTCGGGTCGCCGCCCGATGGGCGCGTCGACCATCACGCAGCAGGTCGCGAAGAACTTCCTCCTGTCCTCGACCCAGACCTATGACCGCAAGATTCGTGAAGCGATTCTGGCCATGCGTATCGAGCAGGCCTATTCCAAGGATCGCATTCTCGAACTCTATCTGAATGAAATCTTCTTCGGCCTTGGCTCTTACGGTATCGCCAGCGCGGCACTGACCTATTTTGACAAGTCGGTCGGCGAACTGAACATCGCGGAGAGCGCGTATCTCGCAGCACTTCCGAAGGGCCCGAACAATTATCATCCCTTCCGCCAGCCAGCCCGCGCCATGGAACGTCGCAACTGGGTGATCGATCGTATGGCCGAAAACGGCTATATCACGACAGCTGAGGCGGAAGACGCGAAGAAGCAGCCGCTCGGCGTCACATCGCGCAGCGATATGCATTATGTCTTCGCATCGGAATATTTCACCGAGGAAGTGCGCCGCCAGATCATCCAGAAATATGGTGTCGACGCCCTGTATGAAGGCGGCCTGTCGGTCCGCACCACGCTGAATCCGACCTTGCAGGTCGAAGCACGCAATTCGCTGCAGTCTGCGCTTCTGCGCTATGACGAAGCACGCGGCTGGCGCGGGCCGTTGAAGAATGTCGATCTCGGCAATGATTGGGGCACCGCCTTCGGCGACATGCAGTCCTATTCGGATGTTCCGGAATGGCAGCTCGCCATTGTGCTGAATGTTTCCGCTGCCGGTGCCGATATCGGCCTCCAGCCGGAAGTCGAAGCGTCCGGATCGCGCAGCAAGGAGCGCAAGCGCGCCTTTATCACCGCCGACGACATGAAGTGGGCGATGCGCGTCACCAATATCGATGGCAAGCGCAGCAGTGCGAAGTCGCCGGAAGGTGTACTCAACACCGGCGACATCATCTATGTCTCGAAGGAAGGCAACGGCTATCGGCTTCAGCAGCCGCCGAAGCTTGAAGGCGCGCTCGTCGCCATGGACCCGCATACGGGCCGTGTGCTGGCAATGGTCGGCGGCTTCTCCTATGCGGAATCGGAATTCAACCGCGCCACACAGGCCTATCGCCAGCCGGGTTCGTCGTTCAAGCCGTTCGTCTACGCTGCGGCGCTCGACAATGGTTATACGCCTGCTTCCGTGGTTCTGGACGGTCCGCTGGAAGTCAATCAGGGCGGTACGCTCGGTGTCTGGGCGCCGAAGAACTATTCGGGCAAATTCGCCGGTCCGTCCACGCTACGCTACGGTATCGAGCAGTCGCGTAACGTCATGACCGTGCGTCTGGCACAGGACATGGGCATGAAGCTTGTCGCTGAATATGCCGAACGTTTCGGCGTTTACGACAAGATGCTGCCGGTTCTCTCCATGTCGCTCGGCGCGGGTGAAACCACCGTACTGCGCATGGTAACGGCCTATTCCGTCATCGCCAATGGTGGCCAGAGCATCACGCCGTCGATGATCGACCGTATTCAGGACCGTTACGGCAAGACCGTGTTCAAGCACGATGCGCGCCAGTGCGAAGGCTGCAATGCGCAGGATTGGGCCAATCAGGAAGAGCCGACCCTGATCGACAATCGCGATCAGGTGCTGGACCCGATGACGGCCTATCAGATCACATCGATGATGGAAGGCGTTGTTCAGCGCGGCACGGCGCAGATTCTGAAGAGCCTCGACCGTCCGCTGGCTGGCAAGACCGGCACGTCCAATGACGAAAAAGACGCATGGTTCGTCGGCTTCACGCCCGACCTCGTGGTCGGTGTATTTATGGGCTACGATACTCCGGAATCGCTCGGACGGGGCGGCACGGGCGGCGGTCTGGCTGCACCGGTGTTCAAATCCTTCATGGAGCAGGCGCTGGCTGGAACGCCCAAGGTGGACTTCCGCGTACCGGAAGGCATGACGCTGATTGCGATCAACCGCAAGACCGGTATGCGCACCAATGAGGGTGACCCGAATCTGATTATGGAAGCCTTTAAGCCGGGCACGGGACCATCCGACAGCTATTCGGTCATCGGTATGGATTCGTTCCGTGAAGGCGCGCCTGTCGCACCGCAATCGCCGCAAGCAACCCGTGCAATCAACTCCGGCTCGGGCGGACTTTACTGATCCGGTTACAGGGCTTTGGCCTTTACACAGCGTGGCCGCGTCACTATGGTCCGCGGCGCTTGGACAGGCTGTCCGACGCTGGAAATGACGAGCCGGGCTTTGCGTCCGGTTTGGTTTCCCATTGAAATAGGAATTACTGAAGGAACGATTTGCCCATGCGCGCGGAAATCGAGACGCTGGTTGACGAAATCAAGCAGGCCATAAGCCTGCTGAGGAGGCATCTTTGACTGGGATCAGGCGATAAAACGTCTCGGCTATCTCAATCAGAAGGCCGAAGATCCCACACTCTGGAATGATGCCCAGGAAGCCCAGAAGCTGATGCGTGAGCGCCAGCAGCTGGAAGACAGCATTAACGGTATCAATCAGCTTACCCAGACATTGAACGACAGCATCGAACTCATCGCCATGGGCGAGGAGGAAGGCGACAAGTCGATCATCGACGATGCGGAAAACACCGTCCGCGAACTCAAGGTCGAGATCGATCGCCGCCAGATCGACATGCTGCTGTCGGGCGAAGCCGATGCCAACGACACCTATGTCGAAGTGCATGCCGGCGCCGGTGGCACGGAAAGCCAGGACTGGGCGTCGATGCTGCTGCGCATGTATACGCGCTGGGCAGAACGCAACGGCCGCAAGGTCGAGGTGATGGAAGTGCACGATGGCGATGAAGCGGGCATCAAATCCGCGACCATTCTCGTCAAGGGGCACAATTCATACGGCATGATGAAGACCGAATCAGGCGTTCATCGTCTGGTCCGCATCTCGCCCTACGATTCCAATGCCCGCCGCCATACGTCCTTCGCCAGTATCTGGGTTTATCCGGTGATCGATGACAATATCGATGTGCAGGTGACGGAAGCAGACGTTCGCATTGATACCTATCGTGCATCGGGTGCCGGTGGTCAGCACGTCAACACGACGGACTCCGCAGTGCGTATCACGCATATCGCGAGCGGTATCGTGGTGCAGTGTCAGGCGGAACGTTCGCAGCACAAGAACCGTGAAAAAGCATGGTCGATGCTGCGCGCGCGTTTGTACGAGGAAGAGCTGAAAAAGCGCGAAGAAGCGACGGACGCAGCCAATGCCACCAAGACGGATATCGGCTGGGGGCATCAGATTCGTTCCTACGTTCTGCAGCCATACCAGTTGGTGAAGGATTTGCGCACCGGCGTGGAAAGCACCAATCCACAGGAAGTGCTGGATGGCGCGGTAACGCCTTTCATGGAAGCAGCGCTCGCACACCGCATTCAGGGTGGTGGCGAGATGATCGACGATATCGACTGATACCTGTTCGAAATCCGCGAATAACAAAAACCCGGCCTCAGCGCCGGGTTTTTTATGGCTGTTGTTAAAGCAGCGGCTCTATCTGTTTGCCCGCTTTGAGAAAATTGACCGGATTGACGGGACGACCGTTCTCGCGCACTTCATAATGAAGGTGACTCCCGGTCGAACGCCCGGTGCTGCCCGCCTGACCGATGACCGTGCCGCGGGTGATCTTCTGCCCGTCACGGACCAGAACCTGCGAGAGATGCGCAAAGCGTGTGGCAAAACCATTGCCGTGGTCAATCTCGACCATGTTACCATAGCCGCCAAAGCGTCCTGCCTTCATGACCATTCCGGCAGCCGTGGCCCGGATTGTCTGGCCGTAGGCGGCGCGAAAATCGATACCTGAATGAAAGGCGGAGCTGCCGAAAAACGGGTCGCTGCGATATCCGAAAAGGCTCGTCACCGGCATACCGGGGGCAGGGTTCGCGAGCGGCATCGCCGTGATTTGTTTGCGAACGCTATCGAGCCGTTCCAGTGCACTGTCGAGATTGCGGATCTGCATGTCGAAATCATTGACGATTGTGCCGGGCGCTGAAATCGGAATCAGCGGGCCGCCCATGGCAGAATGCGCCTGGTCCGAGGTTTCGATGCGAAGCCCGGCGGAATTTAGCGTGTCGACGATGGTGTCGGCTTTTTCATAAGCGGCATCCGCCAGATTGCGCACCTTGCCATTCTGTTCGCTTTCGATGCGATGGAGGGTCTGGTTGATGGTGGCAAGCAACTTGTCGGAGGTCTCGATTGTGGATTCACCCGACATGCCGCCCGCAAGACGCAGACCCAGCGGTCCCGCATCGGCACGACGCTCCGGTTTGACATTCGCGGGCACAGGCCCGGTTATGATCGGATCGATGCCGGGAAAGTCCCGCTCGCCAATCGCCTCATCCGGGATAAGCTGGCTATGCTCTTCGGCGAAGGGGACGGGCTGTGTCGGCATATCCGGCATTGGCTGCAACTTCGATGCCCGTTCCAGCAAAGGCGCAAGCTTGCCATCGCGCGCGCTCAGCGTCTGCTGTCGCTGCATGAGTTCAGCGAGCTTGTTTTCCATGACCTGCTGGTCAAGCATCTGGCGGCTCGTAATGCGGTCCACTTCCGTGCGCAGCAGCGAAATCCGGTCTTCATAAAGCTGCTGGTTGCGTGCCTGTCGCGCAATGCTGGAACTGATCAGATCATCGCGCAGCACGAGATAGGCGGTGGAGCCGAGATAGGCAGTTGAAAGCGCCAGAAACGCCGCTCCGCCTGCAATGGCCATCCAAGGGCGAAACGTGAAATGGCTGATTTTCTCGCCGCGAGCGATAATGACGACAGGCGGTTCCTTGCGTTCACCGAAGACCGTCTTTCCCGTTGTTTTCGCCCGTTTATTCGTCATGGCACCCACATGCCCCCCGATAGAGCAGCTCGGAACCTGAACACGGATGCGAACTGCAAAATTCTGGCGGAACGTTCTGGAAAACGCACCGATTCCCTAAGTTTGATTACAACTTATTAGGGTTAATAAAGCTTTGCATTCGTGGCTTGCGCCAGCCATGCGGGCCGGAAAGTGTCTCAGATCGAGACCGGAGACAGGTTGCGATAAAAGGACGGCGTCAGTCCGGCTTCGGCCCGTGCCAAATCGTTGAACGGCGGCTTGAGATCGCCGCGAAAATTGGTGCGCACCAGTTCCTGAAAGCGGGCGACCGGATCGATGCGATTACGCGCGCAGAAAAAGCGAAACCATTTCGCGCCGACCGCGACATGGGTTTTCTCGTCGTTATAGATGGTGTCCAGTATCGCTGCCGTCTCGTGATCGCCGGTTTCGATCATCTTTTCGAGAAGCGACGGCGTCAAATCCAGCCCACGCGCTTCGAGTATGAGCGGCACCACGGCCAGCCGCGCCTCCAGATCATTGCGCGTTTGATGCGCCGACTGCCACAGCCCGTCATGAGCAGGCATGTCACCATAATCGGCACCAAGATCTTTCAGGCGATTGCGCAGCAAAGTGAAATGCCGCGCTTCGTCATCAGCGACTTTCATCCAGCCATCGAAAAAGCTGCGCGGAATGGGCTTGGCTGCAAAGCGGGCCACAATATCGAGCGCCAGATCGATGGCATTCAACTCGATATGCGCAAGAGCGTGCATCAGCGCGATACGGCCATGCTCCGTGTGGAGCGAGCGCTTCTTCATCATGCGCGGCGGGACAAGCTCCGGCTTGTCCGGACGGCCCGGACGATCTGGCAAAGGCGGGTCGAGCGGGCTTCGCACCGAGAGCGTGCGCCCGAACCAGCGCGCCGCCGTCTCGCGCGTGAGGCGGACTTTGTCGTCCAGATCGGCTGCAGCAATGGCACGGATGGCATTGCCACGCAGCGTTTGTTCGGGAGCCTTGGTCTCGCGCATCACAGGATACACTCCGTCGGGCTATAGGGCGCGAGCCGCTTCCAGCACGTCTTCGGCGTGACCGGCAACTTTCACCTTGTTCCAGACCCGTGCGATACGGCCAGCGGCATCGATCAGAAAGGTTGTACGCTCGACGCCCATATATTTGCGGCCATACATGCTTTTCTCGACCCACACGCCATAGGCTTCCAGAGCTGTGCGTTCTTCGTCTGCGACGAGATCGACGGTCAAATCGTGCTTTTTGCGAAACTTGGCATGTTTCGTGGCGCTGTCTGGCGACAGGCCGATTACCCGCGCACCGATTTTGTCGAATTCCGGCTTCAATTGTGAAAAGGCAATCGCTTCCTTGGTGCAGCCCGACGTGTCATCCTTGGGATAGAAATAGAGGACGACAGGCTTGCCTTTCAACGACGAAAGGGTGAGTTGACCGCTTCCCGAAAGTCCATCTGACGGCAAGCTGAAATCCGGTGCCGTTTCGCCAACTTGGGGATGAGCCATATCTGTGCCTTTCTTTTATGGATTAGCATGGAAATCACCTGTTACAGTCCGAGCTATCGCATTCGAGTGACGCTTGTGCAACCATGGAAACCGCATCGTTTCGCAGATTGGCGAAATGTCGGAAAATGGACGCAAGCGCAAACCGCAAGCACTGTCTCAGATGGAAAGGGTGAGTAAAATCAATTCAATACGATAGTTTCATGATTCATCTTATGAAGCGTCGTCGATTGCAGCACTTGATATCCGGCTGGGTTGTTGACAGAGAAACCGAAACGAATCCGCTTCACGAAGCGGGAGATGGATAGAATCGAGCGTCTGGCCGCTGATGGCGCAGATGGTCTCGCAGACGGCCCGTTGCGCTCGGGGCGGTCATTTATTTCGCGTTGTTCCCATGCTTTCGTTTCGATTTGCATTCTGCTTGTTCTGGTCGGTGGTGCGGGTTTTCTCATTCTTCGTGGCGGCGTGAACAGCGAGCTTTTGCGTAATGAAGCGCAGAAGGCTCTGGTCGGCGTGCTGGGCGATGGCGCGTCCGCTTCGATTGGCAGCGCCGCGCTTTCGCTCGATCAGGATAGCCATGTCGCCATGGAAGCGCGGGACGTTTCCGTGATCGACCCCGGGCAAGGCGTTGAAATCAAAGGCATCCGGTCTGTGCGCCTTGGTTTGGCCCCTCTGCCGCTTTTGACCGGATCGGTGCGCGTGGCGCAGCTCGAAGTCGAGGGCGTGACCTTCGATATGCCGGAGGCGAAGGGCGACGGTTTCTGGAAGTCCCTGCCTTACGATGAGCGCGGCATCGTCGATTTCGATGCCGTTTCGGCGCAGATTTTCGCGGCGATGCGCAAGAGCGTCGAGCTTTTGCGCCAGCAGGACACCCGCGCCATTGGCATTTTCAACAGCACCATCCGCTTCAAGGCGGGCGACGCTCAACAATCCGTGGAAATCAAGACTGCGCGACTGGTGGAAGATCAAGGAAAGATCGCCATCACGGGTGATCTGCTCTGGCAGGGTAAGAGGATCGCGATTGACGGCAAGATTGATCGCGATGTTGCTGATAACAGCCTTCAGGGCTTCGCGCTTAACATCAATGATATTCCCGTTAAGCTCGGATCGCCGCCTGAAGTAACGCCTGTCATGGCGAACAACAGGATCAATCCGGCGCATTTCGAGCTGGACGGGCAGGCAAAAATTACGCTTTCCGGCACAGCCGCGACGGGCGACCGGCCCGAACGCCTTGGCGTTGATCTGGGCGTCGATGGCATCGACATGCAGATGGGGCGGGTCGAGGACGTGCGCGGCAGTGCGCTTTTGAGCCTTGAGCATCAGGTGGGTAGTCGCAAGATCGAGATCAAGCAATCGCGGCTGCAATTGGGGGGACTTCAGGCGCAGTTCAACGGCGCATTCGGGCCAGAACCGGAGGATGCGGGCAATCAGGACGGTCCGGCCTATCGTTTCGAGGTTCTGACCAGTTCGGCGACGAGCATGCCAGCGGAGTCGACAGAGCAGCCGCTGTCCTTCGCAACCCGCATATCTGGTCGTTTTCTGGCTGATCAGCTGCGTGTGCAGTTTGCCAATCTCGATGTGCAGACCGAAAACGGTCAGCTTTACGGGCAGGGCGGCATGGCGTTCGGCAATGGCTCGCCCGAAATGATCTTCATGCTGCGCATTCCTAAAATGCCTGTGGCTGACGCCAAGCATCTCTGGCCCATCGACGTGGCCGATGGCGCGCGTGAATGGGTTCTGAAAAACCTTTACGGCGGCACGCTGAAAGATAGCCAGATCGACATCTCGCTGGCTGCCGGACGCTTTAACGGTCCGGGTCTGCCGCCACCGCTGACGGGCGATGAAATCAAAGGTGATTTCAAGGTTTTCGACACACGTCTTGACGTGGTCGGTGAATTGCCGCCGGTGCGCGATGCCGATGGCGTGATCACCGTTCGCGGTGCGCATACGACGATCAAGCTCCCCAAGGGGGTCGTCTATACGGCGCAAAACAGAAAGGCCGACGTTTCCAACGGCACGCTGATCATTCCATGGGGACCGCAGCGTCCGGTTATTTCCGATCTCGATATTACGGTTTCGGGCGATGCATCCGCTATCGCCGAGATTGCCGGTAAAAAGCCCATTGATGTTCTGAAAAACGTGCCCTTCCTGCCGGAAGACGTATCGGGCGATGTGAAAGCGCAGGTGAAGGTAAGCTTTGCCGTGTCGAAGGACCCGCCGCCCGGCACTTTGAAATGGAGCGCCGATATCGGCTTCAACAATCTGGATATCGCAAAGCCGGTGGGCGGATCGAATGTCAGCAATGCGACAGGCACGATCAAGGTTGACCAGACCGCCGCTGTCATCACCGCTGATGCTAAACTCGATGGCGTACCCGGCAAGGTGACGATGACCGAGCCGGTTAATCTGTCCGGACCGGCCAAGCGCGATCAGAAGATCAAGCTGGAAATCGACGACAAGACACGCAACGCGGTGTTTCCGGGGCTGAACTCCGTCTTTTCCGGGCCAATGTCGGTTGATCTCGGCATGGCGGAAGGCGGTAAGCGCCACGTCACGGCCGATCTTGGCAGAACACAGGTGGACCTGTCATGGCTTGGCTGGCGTAAGGGCGCTGGCATACCGGCCAAGGCCACCTTCGATTTCATCCAGAATCCGGATGATAAGAGCAAGATCGATATCAACAATCTGGTCTTCACGGGGGATGCATTCGGCGTAAAGGGCGATCTGTCGATTGCCAAGGGCGATTTCCAGTCGGCTGATTTCAGCGAATTGCGTCTCAACCGGAATGACCGTCTGTCGGTCAAGGCTACCAAGGGTGCCAATGGCTATCGGGTCAATGTGCGCGGATCGCAATTCGATGCGCGGGCCTTGATCAAGCAGGCGTCCGATCTGGGCGGCAAGGGCAGCGGCGGCAAAAGCAAGGGGCCGCGTGTGGTCGTGAGCGCGCAGGTCGATGAAGTCAGCGGCTTCAACGGCGAATCCTTGCGCAATGTCGCTATTTCCTATGAAAGCTCCGGCAATCGCATTGCGGGTGTTTCCGTCAACGCCCAGACTTCGTCCGGTCAATCATTCGTCGCGACGAATAATGATCAGGGCGATGCCCGCTCAATTTCGCTCCAGTCCAATGATGCGGGCGCGGTGCTGCGCTTTTTCGATTTCTACGACAAGATGCGCGGCGGCAAGATAACCGTTGGGCTTGCGGCGCAGGGCGATGGCCCGCTGCGTGGACAGATCGATGCCCGCAACTTCGCGATCATCAACGAGCCGCGTCTGGCCAAGCTCGTGTCGAGCCCGCCTGCAACCGGTGGTGCAAGCCTCAATCAGGCGGTGAAGCGTGACATTGACGTGTCGCGCGTCGATGTCGAGCGGGGCTTCTCGCTGATTGAAAAGGGCGATGGCTATCTCAACCTGTCGAAGGGTGTGGTGCGCGGACCATCGGTCGGCACAACGTTCCAGGGAACGCTTTACGACAAGCAAGGCAATATGGCGATCACCGGCACCTTCATGCCTGCTTATGGCGTGAACCGCCTGTTCGGGGAAGTGCCTATCGTGGGTATGCTGCTGGGCAATGGTCGCGACCGTGGCCTGATCGGCATCACCTACAAGCTTTCGGGAAGCGCAAAACAGCCGCAGGTGATCGTCAATCCTATTTCGATCATTGCGCCAGGCATCTTCCGCTCGATCTTCGAGTTTTAAAGCGGGTTAGCGCCGATAATACGGATGTGAAAAAGCCGGGCAGGAGCCCGGCTTTTTCGTTTCAATTATTGGGCTGGCCAGATCAGGCCGGGCGGATAAGCACGTGGCGCTTCTTGCCGAGCGACAGCTTGATGACGCCCTGATCGTTCAACGCACCGGCGTCGATCGTCATGCGCGGATCGGTGACCGGCTCGTCATTGATGCGCACGGCACCGCCTTCAACATGACGGCGGGCTTCACCGTTGGTGGTGCAGAGTTCTGCCAGAACCATCAGCGCCAGAATGCCGATGCCGCTGTTGAGCGTTGCCTTGTGGACGCCGACCGTCGGAAGATTTTCAGACAGTTCGCCGTCTTCAAAGGTCTTGCGGGCCGTCTCGGCGGATTCCTCGGCGGCATCACGGCCATGCAATATAGCCGTTATCTCCGTCGCGAGGATCTTTTTCGCTTCGTTGATCTCAGAACCTTCGAGCGCGGCAAGCTTGGCGATCTCATCCATCGGCAGCGTCGTGTAGAGCTTCAGGAAGCGTTCCACGTCTGCGTCCTCGGTGTTGCGCCAGTATTGCCAGAAGTCGTAGGCGCTCAGCATGTCCGCATTGAGCCAGATGGCGCCGCCCAGCGACTTGCCCATCTTCTGGCCGGAAGCGGTGGTCAGCAGTGGCGAGGTCAGGGCATAGAGCTGCGGCGTCCCCATACGGTGGCCGAGGTCGATACCGTTGATGATATTGCCCCACTGGTCCGAGCCGCCCATTTGCAGGCGGATATTATGGCGCTTGCTCAGTTCCACGAAGTCGTAAGCCTGCAGGATCATGTAGTTGAATTCGAGGAAGGACAGCGACTGCTCGCGGTCAAGGCGCATCTTCACCGAATCGAAGGACAGCATGCGATTGACCGAGAAATGACGGCCCACATCGCGCAGGAATTCGAGGTAATTGATGTTGCGCAACCAGTCGGCATTGTTGACCATCAGCGCGTCGGTGGCGCCGTCGCCAAAGGTGAGGTAGTTCGCGAAGACGCGCTTGATGCCGGCAATGTTCTCGGCAATCGTATCTTCGGTCATCAGCTTGCGCGCTTCGTCCTTGAAGGACGGATCGCCGACCATGCCCGTGCCGCCGCCCATCAAGGCCACAGGCTTGTGGCCGGTCTGCTGGAACCAGTGCAGCATCATGATCTGGATAAGACCGCCCGCGTGCAGACTTGGTGCCGTCGGGTCGAAGCCGATATAAGCCGTCACGGTTTCCTTGGCCAACAATTCGTCGAGGCCGCTTTCATCGGAAATCTGATGAATGAAGCCACGCTCGGAAAGCGTGCGAAGAAAATCGGATTTGAAACCGGACATTCCTTTTTCCTGACTGGTAAGGCGAAGTTGAAACTGGAGTAAGCGGATGCTTACAACAAAGTGATAAGTTGGCCTTTAGCACCAATCAACCGCCAATAACAAGGAAACTCCCGAACGTCTGGCGAAACACGCAATTTGCGCAGGTTTCGTCAACAGCTTCGATTGTTCAGTGCTGTGCTGTGCCTGAAAACAGATTGAGAACCACTACGCCTGCGATAATCAATGCCATGCCCGCCACGGCGGCAAAATCCAGCTTCTGACCGAAGACGAGCCAGCCGATCAGCGCGACCAGTGTGACGCCGATCCCCGACCAGACTGCATAGGCAATGCCGACGGGAATAGTCTTCAATGTCAGGGATAGAAAATAGAAGGCAAGCCCATAGGTGACGACCACAATAATAGATGGAATGGGCCGGGTGAACCCTTCCGACGCCTTGAGGCTCAATGTGCCGATGACTTCGGAGCAGATGGCAATGGCGAGAAGGGCATAGACCGGCATGGCGCACCTGCTGAGAAACGAATCGATCTGACGAAATCAATATGCACAAAAAATCCGGCGGAGCGATCCGCCGGATAAGACCAGGTCAATCTGGTTTGCGACCGATTTTGTTGTTTAGCGCAGACGCTTCGGGCGCGCTTCGACCAGTTCGCCCATCAGCCGGCGGTCGAGATATTCCGAGCATTCCTCGATCAGCTGATCGCCATGGCCGGCAAAGAAGTGGTTGGCGCCTTCAATCGTGTTCTGCGTGATGGTGATGCCCTTCTGGGTCTTAAGCTTATCCACCAGCGCCTGCACATCCTTGGGCGGTGCGACCTTGTCCTGATCACCATGGATGATGAGACCGGACGAAGGGCACGGCGCGAGGAACGAGAAGTCGTAGGTGTTCGGCTGCGGTGCGACCGAGATGAAGCCTTCGATTTCCGGACGGCGCATCAGAAGCTGCATGCCAATCCAGGAACCGAAGGAATAACCGGCAACCCAGCAATTCTTGGAATCCGGATGCAGGGCCTGCACCCAGTCGAGCGCGCTCGCGGCATCCGACAATTCGCCCGCGCCGTGGTCGAATTCGCCCTGGCTGCGACCGATGCCACGGAAGTTGAAGCGCAGTGTCGTAAAACCGCGCTGCTGGAACATGTAGAACAGATCGTAGACGATCTTGTTGTTCATCGTGCCGCCGAATTGCGGATGCGGATGCAGGATGAGCGCGATGGGCGCGTTCTTTTCCTTGGAAGGCTGATAGCGGCCTTCGAGGCGTCCGGCTGGTCCGTTAAAAATGACTTCTGGCATGTGTACTCCGCTTGTAACGGGATGATCGGACCGAAGCTGCGAACTTGACGTTGGGGGACGCCGCTTCTAGAACCGATTTGAAATTTGGACAGGCTGAACCTGAAGTTCAGCACGCAGTAATGGCTTAATAGGCTTTTCCCGATTGAAAATTCAAGGAAATTGCGCTCGAAGCCCATTCTTGACGTTATTTAGGAGATAGGGACGGTGAACGGGAGCGGCAAGAGGCTCTATCTGGACTATAATGCCAGTGCGCCTTTGCTCGATGAAGCGCGCAATGCGGTCATCGAGGCGTTGAGCATTACGGGCAATCCGTCCTCCGTGCATCGTGAGGGCCGCGCTGCCCGCGCGCTGGTTGAAGCGGCGCGCCGCAACGTCGCGTCGCTGGTCAACGCCAAGCCCGAACATGTCTTCTTTACCTCCGGCGCGACCGAAGCTGCATCGACGCTTTTGACGCCGAATTATATGATGGGGCGTTCGCCGGTGCGCCTTTCGCATCTTTATGTCAGCGCGACCGAGCACCCCTGCATGACCGCTGGCGGTCAGTTTGCCGCTGACAGCATCACGGCATTGCCTGTCGATGCAAACGGCATTTTGCGGCTCGATGTGCTGGAGCAAGCGCTTGCTGCCTATGACAAAAGCAAGGGCTTGCCGCTGGTCGCCGTGCAGGCCGCGAATAACGAAACCGGTGTCGTTCAGCCCGTGGCAGAGATTGCCGCTATCGTGAAGGCTGCGGGCGGCATTTATGTCGTCGATGCCGTTCAGGCGGCAGGGCGTATTCCGCTCGATATTTCAGATAATTGTGGCGATTATCTCATCGTTTCGTCCCACAAGATCGGCGGTCCGAAAGGCGTCGGTGCGGTTATTGCCATTTCAGATCTGATGATGCCGCGTGCGCTGGTGCGCGGCGGCGGTCAGGAGAAGGGACACCGTGCCGGTACAGAAGCCTTGCCGCTGATTGCGGGCTTCGGCGCTGCTGCAACCGTTGCGAAAGAGCGGCTTGAAAGTGGCGGCTGGTCTCCCGATATGCGGGACAGACTGGAAGCGGGGATTTTGGAAATCGCACCCGGGGCAGTGATTCACGGCAAGTCCGTGGATCGTCTTCCGAACACAACGTTCTTTTCGCTCGATGGCCAGAAGGCCGAGACAGTCCAGATCGCCTTTGACCTTGGCGGAATAGCGCTTTCGGCGGGTTCTGCCTGTTCGTCAGGCAAGGTCGGTCCAAGCCACGTGCTGGCGGCCATGGGCCATGAGGACGGCCCCGGCGCGATCCGTGTGTCGCTGGAACCGGATGTGAGCATGGATTCGGTCGAAGCGTTTCTCGCCGTCCTGCGCAAAATTGTTGAGCGTCACGAAAGCAGGAAATAGGCGGCGGAAGTGTGTTTAAACGCTGGAATGGCTGCCGGGTTTACGCCATTCCCAAAATATTCTTGAATTTTTCGGACAAATTTACGTGCGGCGCTTGAAATCTAGTTTAGAGAGGTTTTAAAGAAGCGTCACGCACACTATATTGAGGCGGTATTGTTCAAGACATATCACCTTGACGTTTGCAACTGTCGGGCCTTGACCCCGACGAGGATGGAGAACGCCAATGCCTGCAGTGCAGGAGACCATTGATCAGGTCCGCGGCCTTGACGTGGATCAGTACAAGTACGGCTTCGAGACGACGATCGAAGCAGAGAAGGCTCCCAAGGGCCTGAACGAAGATATCATTCGCTTCATCTCCGCCAAGAAGAATGAACCGGAATGGATGCTGGAATGGCGTCTGAAGGCCTATGAACGCTGGCTCACCATGGAAGAGCCAAGCTGGGCGCGTGTCGATTATCCGAAGATCGATTTCCAGGACGCCTATTATTACGCGGCGCCGAAGAACCAGAGCGGCCCGAAGTCGCTGGATGAAGTCGATCCGGAACTTCTCAAGACCTACGAAAAGCTTGGCATTCCGCTGCGCGAGCAGGAAATTCTTGCGGGCGTGCGCAAGCAGGGCGATCCGAGCGAAATCGACGGCAATCCGTCAGACAATGTCTATGCGTCCGGCCGTGTTGCCGTCGATGCGGTGTTCGACAGCGTGTCGGTCGTGACCACCTTCAAGGAAGAACTCTCCAAGGCGGGCGTGATCTTCTGCTCGATTTCGGAAGCTATCCGTGAACATCCTGAACTGGTGCAGAAATATCTAGCGTCGGTTGTTCCGGTGTCGGACAACTATTATGCGACGCTGAATTCGGCTGTCTTCACCGACGGTTCGTTCGTCTATGTTCCGAAGGGCGTTCGCTGCCCGATGGAGCTTTCGACCTATTTCCGCATCAACGAGAAGAACACCGGCCAGTTCGAGCGCACCCTCATCATCGCCGATGAAGGCGCCTATGTTTCCTATCTGGAAGGTTGCACCGCACCGCAGCGCGATGAAAACCAGCTTCATGCCGCCGTGGTTGAACTGGTTGCGATGGAAAACGCCGAAATCAAGTATTCGACGGTCCAGAACTGGTATCCGGGCGACAGCAGCGGCAAGGGCGGCATCTACAACTTCGTCACCAAGCGTGGCGATTGCCGTGGCGACAATTCCAAGATCTCCTGGACACAGGTTGAAACCGGCTCTGCCATTACCTGGAAATATCCGTCCTGCATTCTGCGCGGCGACAACTCACGCGGTGAGTTCTACTCGATTGCCGTGTCGAACGGTTATCAGCAGATCGACTCGGGCACCAAGATGATCCATCTCGGCAAGAACACGTCGAGCCGCATCATTTCCAAGGGAATTTCGGCTGGCAAGTCGAACAACACCTATCGCGGACAGGTTTCGGCGCATCGCAAGGCGGAGAATGCCCGCAACTTCACCCAGTGCGACTCGCTTTTGATCGGCAACGATTGCGGCGCGCATACGGTACCGTACATCGAAGCGAAGAACGCTACGGCGCAGTTCGAGCACGAGGCAACCACCTCCAAGATTTCCGAAGACCAGCTGTTCTATGTAATGCAGCGCGGCATTCCGGAAGAGGAGGCAATCGCTCTCATCGTCAATGGCTTCGTGAAGGAAGTCATTCAGGAACTGCCGATGGAGTTCGCCGTCGAAGCCCAGAAGCTGATCGGCATCTCGCTTGAAGGCAGTGTCGGCTAACCAATCGACACGCCTCTTCCCCATTGATTTTTCTGGCCAGCCTTTTCCTGGCATTAGAACAAGGTTTACATTCATGCTTGAGATCAAGAACCTCCACGCAAAGATCGCCGATACGGACACCGAAATCATCCGTGGCCTGAACCTCACCGTGAACAAGGGTGAAGTGGCTGCGATCATGGGGCCGAACGGTTCGGGCAAGTCCACGCTGTCTTACATCCTCGCTGGTCGCGACGACTACGAAGTGACCGAAGGGGACATTCTCTACAATGGCGAGTCGATCCTCGAACTCGACCCGGCAGAACGCGCTGCCAAGGGCATTTTTCTCGCTTTCCAGTATCCGATGGAAATACCGGGCGTTGCCACGATGGAATTCCTGAAAGTCGCGATGAACAGCCAGCGCAAGGCGCGCGGCGAGCCGGAACTGAAGATTCCGGAATTCATCAAGCGGGTGAAGGATGTCGCCGGCGGCCTCAACATCGACATGAGCATGCTGAAGCGCCCGCTCAATGTCGGCTTCTCGGGCGGCGAAAAGAAGCGCGCTGAAATTCTTCAAATGCAGCTTCTGGAGCCAAGCCTCTGCGTGCTCGACGAAACCGACTCTGGCCTCGACATCGATGCGCTGAAGATCGTTTCGGAAGGCGTCAATGCGCTGCGTTCGCCTGACCGCGCCGTGATCGTCATCACCCACTATCAGCGTCTGCTCGAATACATCGTTCCCGATAGCGTGCACGTGCTTTACAAGGGCCAGGTCATCAAGTCTGGCGACAAGAGCCTCGCACTGCATCTGGAAGAAAACGGTTATGCCGAAGTAATCGGCGAAGCAGCCTGAGGAGGATTGGATTATGAATATCCAGACCGCTCAGACCGCAAAGCCGAGGACGCCCGCTGAAAGCGCGCTGATCGACAATTTTGGCGATTATATCGGCGATTTGTCGGGCAATGGCGATGTCGTCGTCGCACGCGATACCGCGCTTGAGCTGCTCAAGAGCATCGGGCTTCCGTCGCGCCGCGTCGAAAGCTGGCATTACACGGATTTCCGCACACTTTTGAAGGGCGTCGCGCCTTTTGATAGCGCTGCCGGTACGAAGCCGCTTGCGGCTTTGCTCACCGGTTCCACCATTCTTGCCGCCAGCAATGGCGCTGCGCTCGACGCCAAGGCGCCGGAAGGCGTTTCGCTGACCCCGGTTCGCGAAGCGTTGGCCGATGGTTCGCTGGCTCTTCAGCTTAAAGCACGTGGCACCGACGATACGATTGGCCAGATCAACGCTGCCTATGTCAGCGATGGCTGGATGGTTTCGATTGCCGATGGCACCGAGCTGGAAGCGCCTCTCGAAATCCAGAACATCCAGAAGACCGGGCAGAGCCACACGCGTTTCCCGGTTCGCATCGGTTCGGATGTCAAGGCAACGATCATCGAGCGCCAGAATGGCGGCGAGGGCGATGCGTTCTCGACGTCGGTGAGCCACGTTTCGGTTGGTGACGGCGCAGAAGTCCTCTGGGTCATCCTGCGTGATTTCGGCCAGGCGACGCAGCTTTCGCAGTTCAATGCGACGATTGGCAAAGGCTCCAAGCTCACGCTATACATCGTCAATGCGGGCGGCAAGCTGGTTCGTCAGGAAGTGCACGTCAATGTAACGGGCGAAGATTCCGACTTCGAGCTTCGCGGCCTCAATCTTCTGGCCGACGACACCCACACCGACATCACCATGACGGTTGGCCATCTGGTGGAGAACACCCGTTCGACCCAGATCATCCGCAATGTGGTGAAGGACCGCGCGCGCAGCGTTTTCCAGGGCATGATCCGCGTTGCGCAGATCGCCCAGAAGACCGATGCCCGCATGGCCTGCAACACGCTTCTGCTTTCGGACGAAGCCGAGTTCGACGCCAAACCGGAACTCGAAATCTTTGCCGATGACGTGGCCTGCGGTCACGGTGCAACGGTTGCCGAGCTTTCCAAGGACTATCTGTTCTATCTGATGGCCCGCGGTGTTCCGGAAAACGAGGCGCGTGGCCTGCTGATCAAGGCGTTCATCGCCGAGATCATTGAAGAGCTGGAAGACGAAACGCTGGTGGAAGCGCTGGAAGCCGTGCTGTCCAACTGGCTCGCCGTTCATGCCTGATTGAATAGGACGGTGCGCTCAGATGTGCGCGCCGTCCTTCCTGCCGAACGGCAAAAGGAACGATCATGGACCAGAAGAATCCGCTTGTTGCGGCCTATGACGTGGAAGCCATCCGCCGGGATTTTCCAATTCTGTCGCGCGAAGTCCACGGCAAGCCGCTTGTCTATCTCGACAATGGCGCTTCGGCGCAAAAGCCGCAAAGCGTCATCGATGCGGTGACGCACGCTTATTCCAACGAATATGCGAATGTGCATCGCGGCCTGCATTTTTTGTCGAATGCTGCAACCGATGCTTATGAAAAGTCGCGCGAAACCGTGCGGCGTTTTCTGAATGCGGGCTCGGTCGATGAGATCGTCTTCACCAAGAACGCCACCGAGGCAATCAATACGGTCGCCTATGGCTACGGCATGCCGCATATTGGCGAAGGCGACGAGATTCTGGTCTCGATCATGGAGCACCACTCCAATATCGTGCCGTGGCATTTCATCCGTGAGCGACAGGGCGCCGAGCTGGTTTTCGCGCCGGTGGATGATGAAGGCATCTTCCATATCGAGGAATTCGAGAAGCGCCTGACCGATCGCACAAAGCTCGTCGCCATCACGCATATGTCCAATGCGCTTGGCACGGTGACGCCGATCAAGAAGATCGTTGAGCTTGCCCATGCGCGGGGCATTCCGGTTCTGGTCGATGGCAGTCAGGGCGCGGTGCACCTGCCGGTCGATGTGCAGGATCTGGGCTGCGACTGGTATGTCTTCACTGGCCACAAAGTTTATGGTCCGTCCGGTATCGGTGTCCTTTATGGTCGCGCCGAAATGCTGGAAAAGATGCGCCCCTTCCAGGGCGGCGGCGAAATGATCGAGGAAGTCACGGAAGAATACGTGACCTATAATCATCCGCCACACCGTTTCGAAGCTGGCACGCCACCCATCGTTCAGGCAATCGGTCTTGGTGCGGCGCTCGAATATATGGAAAAGATTGGTCGTCACGCCATTCTCGCCCATGAGGAAGATTTGCGCGATTACGCCCACGAACAACTGGGCAAAATCAATTCGCTCCGCATTTTCGGTCATGCGCCGGACAAGGGCGCGATCATCTCGTTTGCGCTGGAAGGCATCCATGCGCATGACGTGTCGATGGTGATCGACAGGGCCGGGGTGGCGGTGCGCGCGGGCACGCATTGCGCACAGCCCCTCTTGAAACGCTTTGGCGTCACCTCTACATGCCGTGCATCCTTTGCCATGTACAATACCCGCGCTGAAGTGGATGCATTGGCGGAAGCCTTGGAAAAGGCGAGGAAGTTTTTCGGATGACCGAGATGGAACAAAAAGTTCAGGATCAGGCTGCAACCAAGCCTGCCGATGAAACGGCGAAAGCCGAAGGCAGCGCTGTTTTCTCTGCCTCCGCTCTTCCGCAGGAAGAACTCCTGCGCATGACGGATGACATCATTGCGGCTTTGAAAACCGTCTATGACCCGGAAATCCCGGCGGATATCTACGAGCTTGGCCTTGTCTACAAGATCGATATCGAAGACGACCGTACCGTAAAGATCGAAATGACCCTGACGGCCCCCGGCTGCCCGGTGGCTGGCGAAATGCCGGGCTGGGTGGAAAACGCCGTTGGAGCGGTGGAGGGGGTTTCCATGGTCGAAGTTTCGATGACCTTCGATCCGCCATGGACCGCAGACCGTATGTCCGAAGAAGCGCAGGTCGCTGTCGGCTGGTATTGATTGCCTGCCCAGATTTTGAAATGCAAACAGCCCCGTCTTACGGGGCTGTTTTTGTTTGTTCCATCTATTACGAGAACCGCTCACACTTTCGAAAAAATGCTCAGTGCCCGGTCGTTTTCGCATAATGCATGGATTGCTTGCCTCGGCAGCCGCGGAGCAACCCGACAAGACCTCCAAGCGCTGTCGCGGAGGCCAGCACTGCCGGCGCGCCTTTCAGCGGAATGGAGAGAACCGAAACCAGTAATTTCCAGCTGCGGCTGGCCAGCAACGAAGGCAGTTTACCGAGCGCCCGCGATGGGTTCTTCTTGTAGGACGAAATGAACTCCGTCGTGTTGTGATCGCGATTACGGCGGAAGTGATAGGCGAGGGTCAGGCGGCTGAGCGGCACAGTCTCGTAGACGATGGCGTCCGGCGCCCATCCCGTTTTCGCATTGAGCGTTTTGGCCTTGGCCCACAAATGCCAGTCTTCGCCGCCCGTCAGGCCGAAATAGGAATCGAATCGCAGTCCCGTCTCGCGAAAGAAATCGAGCCTGCCCATCCAGCTTCCCGTAGCGACCTTGATGCCGCCAGCCAGGCCATTTTCCCATTTCGCGCGTGATTTCCGCTCCGAGCGACTGGCAAGGCGGTCCAGCCCGGACCAGACGAATTTCTGCCAGATGTTCAATTTGCCCTCGACAGGCATCGGGCGCACCGGCGAGCCGACGATATCCAGGCTCTCCCTCTGTTGCTCAGCAAAGAGTTCGATCAACCAGTTTGGTTCTGGAATTTCGTCGTCATCGATGAAGACCAGAAAATCGTGGCCGTTATCGACGGCATGGTTCAGCGCGCAATTGCGGGAGTGCGAAATGCCGATCCTCGGTTCAAGCCGATACTGCACGATATGGTCCGGCATGCGCGCAGCAAAAGCCGTCACCTGTTCATCCAGCGATTTGCGAGAATCGTTCTCGACGACCAGAAAATGCAGCGACACCTGTTCCGGCACCACGACGCTTTCCAATGACTTGAGAAGTGCGGCGAGCATCGCCGGGCGATTTCTCGTTACCACTGAAATCAGAATAGAATATCGCTGCATGAACTATCTCGTTCTTAAATAATTCGGAATTCTATATTGAAATGAAAATAGTTAATACGGCAAGTATTAGGGAGCAAATAATAAATATTATAAATTACTAAATTATAATATACTTATAATGGTGTAATGATTTGGCTTTTTAAGTATTAATCGAGATGCGCGATGTCGTGCGAGGAGGCGCAGTCGCAACAGTCATTGATTGTAAGTATTGGGAAAAACTGGAGCGGGTAGCGGGAATTGAACCCGCGCGTTCAGCTTGGGAAGCTGACAGGCTACCATTACATCATACCCGCAATCTGCAAGATATTTCAGTATCTTGTAGCCACATCGGGCTCGATCAGATTGGAGAGTTTGGCACTCTTGGGCACAAGCTATGTTCTCTTTATCCACCCGTCAATCTGTAAGATTGCGGCGGCAGGGTGGGGCCTGCGAAAAGTTGCTCAGCTGACGCGATCACATGCTGTTACAGTCTTCACTTTGCTGTCAAAGGTAGCAGAATTAGCATTTGCGCATATTGATATCCGCCGATCCGTCGCCATCTGCTGAACAAGCCTTTTACGACTTGCTGCAACTCGCGGTGGGTGAAACGAAACGGACCCGACGGATACTCTATGGCAAAGACAACAAAGCGTCGCGCATTGCTGATTGTGAACCCCAATGCCCGTAATGGGAAAGGGTTCGGCGGCGCGATGAGGACGGAACTTGAGCGCGGTGGGCTGGAACTGTTCGAGCACCAGCCGCGCGAGGGCGAAACGATCTCCGATGTCATTTCGCGCGAGCGGGACCATGATCTGGTCGTCATCGGCGGTGGTGACGGTTCCCTCAATGCGGCTGCAAAGGGGCTCATGGAAACCCGCATGCCGCTCGCCATTTTGCCGCTCGGAACAGCCAATGATTTTGCCCGCACCGTGGGCATTCCAGCTGATCCGGTGGAGGCGGCCCGTCAGATTGCGACCTATAAGGTGCATCCCATCGATCTCGGCGAGGTGAACGGTCACCTCTATTTCAACGTCGCCAGTATCGGTTTCAGCGCGGAACTTGCGCAGCAACTGAGCGCGGACGCGAAAAACAAATGGGGCAAGCTCGGCTATGGTATCGTCGCGGCGCGCATTTTGATGCGGTCAGAGCTGTTTACCGCCTATCTCGAACATGATGGCATCACCGAAAAGATCAAAACATTGCAGGTTTCCGTCGGCAACGGCAAGTTTTACGGTGGTGGCATGGCCGTTGAAAAGGACGCGGCCATCGATGACGGCAAGCTGGATTTCTACAGTCTCGAAGTTGATCACTGGTGGCATCTGCTTCGTTTACTGCCGAGCCTGCGACGCGGCACGCAGTCGAAATGGAATGATGTGCGCGCCTTTCCGACGACAGAAGTGATTATCCGCACCAAGAAGCCGCGCGCGGTGAATACCGATGGCGAGCTTTCCACCTGGACACCGGCGCATTTCAAGCTCCACCGGCAGGCCATCAACGCGCTTATTCCCACTTAACCGGCGCGCGACCGGTAAACTCGAGCCAAAAAAAGGGCCCGCAGCTATGAAGCGCGGGCCTAATCATGACGTTAGGTGACTGGCTCAGAGGTCAAGAGAGCCACTTCTAAAACGGAGTAGTCCTGCGAATGTTCCGTGTTTAGAAGAAAAAATACCAGATAATCAGCACGAGGATGAATGGTACGCCCAGAAGCCAAAGAATGAGTGCTCGAAACATGGTGTTCTCCTTGTTGTGTATTTCCAACTCTGTGGGAGGCAGATTGGTTCCACAATTCAAGGCGGTGATCGTCGGCTCCGTTAATCATCTTGTGCGTGTGGCGACTCAAATGACGGCTTTTCTGAAAGTTTTAATGATCCGTCAATAAATCGGTGACATCACTGGATTTATGTAAAGTGCAGCCAGCGTTTTTGGCTGCGTGTCGAGTAGCGGGCGTGTGGCGTATGAGTTCGAAGCGTGGGCTGAAAATTTCGGTCAGCGAGAAGGCGGCGATGTTGCGTGATAAGCGCGGCTCGGTCGCCATGATGACTTTCATGGCCATGGCCGTTGCTCTGGCCGGTTGCGCGACGCCGCCGACTGCCAAGCCGAAGCCGAAGCGCTCCAAGGAATATTTTGCCGAATCCAAATATGGCGTGAAGGCAAGCCCGCGTGTTGCCTATGGCACCGGCAAGCCTATGCCCCGTGGGGGCGGACGAGATCAGACGGGCCAGCCTTACAAGGTTAAGGGCCGCTGGTATTATCCCAAAGAAGACAAAAATTATACCGCCGTCGGTCGTGCGTCCTGGTATGGCGAGGCCTTCCATGGCCGTCTCACTGCCAATGGCGAAGTCTATGACATGACGCATCTGACCGCAGCGCATCCGACCATGCCGTTGCCGAGCTATGCCCGCGTGACCAATATGGATACCGGTAGCTCAGTCATCGTGCGCGTCAACGATCGCGGTCCCTATGAATATGATCGCGTGATCGATCTGTCGCAGAAAGCGGCGGAAATGCTCGATTACCAACATCACGGCACGGCCAATGTGAAGGTGGAATATGTCGGGCGCGCACCGCTCGACGGCAAGGATGATGCCTATCTGATGGCATCCTATCGTCCGGCTGGCGGCGACATGATCGGCCAGCCTGCAACGGGCGTGATGATGGCCATGAACGGCCCGACGCCGACCTCGCCGAAATCCGCTGTTCCGATACCTGCCATGGCGCCGCAAAGCGCACCTATGCCGGTTTCCGCACCTGTGCCGCAGGAATCGCCATTCTCGGTCAATCCGGCCTATGGCGATGCGTCGGGTCCGGCACCGGTTTTGCCACCGAACGTACCTCTGCCGTCGCGCAAGCCGAATGGAAGCTTTGGTGTGGCCAATGCGGGTCACATCAGCGGACTGACGGGCTATGCGTCTGATCGGATCGCCGCAAGCGCCTATACGGAAGAACGCACTTATGGCAGCATCCTGACGGCAAGCGCTGTTTCGGATGCATGGAAGCGCCGCAATGCCGAAGAGCACGGCGAGTATGTTGAACTCGGTCTGTTCGACACGCTTGCAGCGGCTGAAAAGATGCAGCGCGCCTTGCCGAAAACGGCGAAAGTCAAACGCACCAAAGTGCCGACTGAAACGGGCGAGTTCTACGAACTCACGGCTGTTGCAGAAAAGGGCGGCAACGATGCCCTGCTGCGCGCGGCATGGAAGGCTGGGGCCAAGAACGCATTCGTTGTCCGTATGGATTAATCCCTCAGTCGCATCATATTTGAGTGATGCGGTTTGAAGGATTGATTTTGGTCGAATTCGTTGCGTAAGCTTGTACTCTTGCTGTCGTAACGGGATTTCCATGGGGCTTCATTCAAGAATCGCTGGCGTTTTAACAGCAGGAACGGTGGGGATCGCTGCCGTTCTGTTGCCTTTGGCGGCCGTTGCCGCGCCAGCCGAGACCGCGCTTGTGACCAAGGCTCCGCAAGCCCTGCTGATCGATGACCGCAGTGGCACGGTCCTTCTGTCAAAGGGCGCCGATACGCCGATCCCGCCCGCATCGCTTGCCAAGCTGATGACAGCGGAGGTGGTGTTTGAAGCACTGGAAAAGGGCCAGACCACACTCGAAACGCCTTACATCGTCAGTGAAAATGCCTGGCGCACCGGCGGTGCACCGTCAGGCACTTCGACCATGTTCGCCCGCATCAAGTCCGCACCGACCGTCGCGGATCTTCTTCAGGGGCTCATTGTTCAGTCGGCTAACGATGGTGCAATCATTCTGGCTGAAGGAATGGCTGGGAGCGAACAAAGCTTCGCGGAACGAATGAACCAGCGCGCCAGGGAACTGGGTCTTACCAATTCCGTGTTTGTGAATTCGACCGGTCTGCCTGCAAGCGGACAGTCGGTAACCCTGGATGATCTGGCCAAGCTTGCACGTCATATTCATTCCGCCCACCCGGATTTTTACAAATATTACGCGCAGGAGGCCTTTACCTGGAACAATATCACCCAGCGCAACCGCAATCCGCTTTTGCGGCTGGATGTTGGCGCGGATGGCATGGGCACCGGTTACACGGAAGCATCTGGTTACGCTCTAGTCGCATCGGCTGAGCAGAACGGGCGGCGTCTGTTTCTTGCGTTGAGCGGTCTCGCCAGCGTCAAGGAGCGCGAAGAGGAAGCCAGAAAGCTGATCCAGTGGGGCATGACGTCGTTTGACGATATGCGTCTTTATTCGGCAAACGATATTGTGGGGGAAGCGCAGGTTTTCGGCGGGACACAGGCCAGTGTTTCGCTGAAAGTGAAGGACGATGTCGAATTACTGCTGCCCAAAGAGGGGCGGGAAAAGCTGAAGGCACGGTTCATTTATGAGGGGCCGCTGCATGCGCCGGTCGCAGTTGAAAGCAAGGTCGGTATGCTGGAGTTTGATCTCAACGGCAATATGGTTCAGCAAGTGCCGCTGTTTGCTGCGCAATCCGTCGAGAAAGGCAGTCTTGCGCAAAGAGCATGGAGCAGCGCGGTGGAGCTTTCGACCGGCTGGTTGCGCAAATATCTTTAGACAGTTTTCGGGACATGCTCAAAATTCTCGACCTCACCGCCAAAGGCCGGTATGAACTTGAATCAAGCTCTTGTGGCTATTGAATCTTTTCAGAACGTAATGCGGAAGCCAGAGTGTCAGGATTATTCATCACATTCGAAGGCGGCGAGGGTGCAGGCAAGTCGACGCAGATCGCCTTGCTTGCCAAATATTTGCGCGCAAACGGATTTGATCCCGTCATTACGCGCGAACCCGGCG
This sequence comes from Ochrobactrum sp. C6C9, assembly GCF_022627935.1. NCBI lineage: Bacteria > Pseudomonadati > Pseudomonadota > Alphaproteobacteria > Hyphomicrobiales > Brucellaceae > Ochrobactrum > Ochrobactrum sp. C6C9. The sequence continues at coordinate 139,421 of NZ_JABXGB010000006.1, forward strand.
GTTCGCCGGGCGCAGAGGCTGTGCGGCACGTCATCCTGAGCGGTAATGCCGAAAGCTATGGTCCGGCCATGGAGGCAATGTTGTTTGCAGCCGCCCGCGCCGATCATGTTGACCAGCTGATACGCCCGGCGCTTGCCGAAGGGCGCGTGGTGCTGTGTGATCGGTTTATCGATTCCAGCCGTGCCTATCAGGGCGTGACGGGCAATCTCGATGCGACCTATATGGCAGCCATTGAACGTATTGCAATCGACGGTGCTGTTCCCGACATGACAATCATTCTCGATATTCCGGCTGAAAAAGGGCTTTCCCGTGCCGGAAAACGGCGCGGTAACGAGACTGCGGATCGATTTGAGAAGGAAGACATTGCCGTGCATGAGGCGCGCCGTCAGGCATTTCTGGCCATTGCTGCTGCGGAGCCAGAGCGCTGCAAGGTTGTTGCAGCTGACCGACCGCAGGAAGAAATAGCTGAAGATATCGGCGCACTGGCCAGCGAATTGTTGAAAAAGAAGGGGCTGTTGTGATCGACGAACTCGACGTCCCCAAGGCGCATGATTCCATTGAAGGTATTCCGGGACCATCCGCGAGTGATTATCTGACCGGTCACGGGGAGGTGACACGCTTTCTGGCGCAGGCCTATCGCGAAGGCCGGATGCACCATGCTTTGTTGCTCGAGGGCGAGCAGGGCATCGGCAAGGCGACGCTCGCTTTCCATTTGGCGGGGCATATGCTGACCCACGGCGATCAGACCAATGCGCCGGAAGATATCGGTACGCCGGATTTTTCGAGGCCTCTTTGGCGGCAGATCGCGGGTGGAATGCACCCAGCAGTGTTGCATATCAATCGCCCGTTCGACCAGAAGACCGGCAAATTCCGCACCGGTATCACGGTCGAGGAAATCCGTCGCGTCACGCATTTTCTGACCCGCACCGCCTCGGACCATGCTTGGCGCATCGTCATCGTCGATCCCGCTGACGACATGAACCGCAATGCGGCCAATGCGCTATTGAAGACACTGGAAGAACCGCCAGCGCGCGCGCTGTTCGTGCTGGTGTCGCATTCATCCGGTCGCCTTTTGCCGACCATCCGTTCCCGCTGCCAGAGCATTCAGCTGCGTCCGCTGGACGAGAGGGCCATGAAGGATGCGCTGACTCATGTCGGCGCGCATATCGGGCTGGATGCATCCGGTGTCACGCCGACGCTTCTGGAACGCGCCGAAGGCAGCGTGCGCAAGGCGCTTCTGCTTCTGGCGCATGGCGGCATTGAGATTTCCGACACCGTCGATGGGATACTGGAGAGGCCGGCCTTCGATCTGCCCAAGGCGCAGGCGTTGGCCAGCGTCCTGACGGGGCGTGAGGCGGAAATTCAGTATCAACTTTTCCGCGATCATCTGATGGAGCGCATCGCCACGGAAGCGCGCCAGCGCGCCGAAGCAGGGCAATTGCGGGAGGCCGATCAGTGGTCGCGATTCTGGAGCGATCTCGGTCGCGAGATCATCGATGCTGAAACCTATAATCTTGATCGCAAGCAAGCGGTTGTGATCCTGCTGGAGAAGACGCATCGCGCTTTTCACACTGGCGCTGGATCATAGCTCCAGATTGGCCCAACTTGCTGCACTGCGGCGTGACATGACTGCTCACATGGGTTATGTCACAGCCGACGATTTTCTCTTGTGTGTGTCTGGTGATCGTTCCCGCAAACGGTCAGGCGCGCTTTCAAACATCGAAAGACCGGGTCCATAATGAGCCGCGAAAAATACTATATCACCACCGCGATTGCTTACCCCAACGGCAAGCCGCATATCGGCCATGCCTATGAACTGATCGCAACCGACGCGATGGCGCGTTTTCAGCGCCTGAACGGCAAGGATGTGCATTTCCTGACCGGTACGGACGAGCATGGTATCAAGATGCTGCAAAGCGCGCGCAAGGAAGGCATCACGCCTCGCGAGCTTGCAGACCGCAATACCGAAGCTTTCCGTCGCATGGCCGAGGTTCTGAACAGCTCGAACGACGATTATATCCGCACCTCCGAAGAGCGTCACTACAAGGCCAGCCAGGCCATCTGGCAGGCAATGGCCGCCAATGGCGACATCTATAAGGGCGGCTATGCGGGCTGGTACTCGGTTCGCGACGAAGCTTATTACGGCGAGGAAGAAACCGAAGTCCGCGCGGATAATGTTCGCTACGGTCCACAAGGCACGCCTGTCGAGTGGGTTGAAGAGGAAAGCTATTTCTTCCGTCTCTCGCAATATCAGGACAAGCTGCTCGATCTTTATGAAAAGAATCCGGGCTTCATCATGCCTGCCGAACGCCGCAATGAAATTGTGAGCTTCGTGAAGTCCGGTCTGAAGGACCTGTCGATTTCGCGCACCACTTTCGATTGGGGCATTCCGGTGCCGGGCGACGAAAAGCACGTCATGTATGTCTGGGTCGATGCGCTGACCAACTACATCACCGCACTCGGCTATCCCGATACGACCAGCGACAAGTGGGCCTATTGGCCTGCCGATGCGCATATCATCGGCAAGGATATTTCGCGTTTCCACGCCGTCTACTGGCCCGCATTCCTGATGTCGGCAGGCATTCCGCTGCCGAAGCGCGTGTTTGCCCATGGCTTCCTGTTCAACCGCGGCGAGAAGATGTCGAAGTCGCTCGGCAATGTCATCGACCCGTTCGGTCTGGTGGAACGTTACGGGCTGGATCAGCTGCGTTACTTCCTGATGCGCGAAGTGCCGTTCGGACAGGACGGCAGCTACAGCCATGACGCCATCGTTAACCGGACCAATGCTGATCTTGCCAACGATCTTGGCAATCTGGCGCAGCGTTCGCTGTCGATGATCGCCAAGAATTGCGAAGGCAAGGTGCCGCAGCCGGGTGAATTCTCGGACGCCGACAAGGCCATTCTCGATCAGGCCGATGCGGCGCTGGAAACAGCGCGTAAGGCCATGGACGATCAGGCGCTGCATCTGGCGCTCGGCGCGATCTTCGCCGTCGTCGCGGAAGCCAATCGTTATTTCGCGGGGCAGGAGCCTTGGGCGCTGCGCAAGACCGATCCGGCGCGCATGGGCACCGTGCTTTACGTGACGGCAGAAGTCATTCGTCGCGTCGGCATCATGGTGCAGCCTTTCATCCCGCAGTCGGCGGAAAAGCTGCTCGACATTCTGGCCATCCCTGCCGACAAGCGCCAGTTCACTGACGTGGCAGCAAGCCAGCTCATCGGTGGCGCCGATCTGCCAGCCCCGCAGCCGGTATTCCCGCGCTATGTGGAAACTGAAGAACAGAACTGAGTGCGATGATGCTTGTCGATAGCCATTGTCACCTCGATTTTGCCGATTTCGAGCCGGAGCGCGATGCTGTTGTGCAGCGCGCGCTCGACGCCGGTATCAAGCGCATGGTGACGATCTCCACACGGGTGCGTAAATTCGATACGATCCGCGCCATCGCTGAATCTTACGAGTCCGTCTACTGCTCGGTCGGCACCCATCCGAACAATGCGCATGAAGAACTGGACATTACGGCTGACGATCTGGTGCGCCTTGCGGAGCACCCGAAAGTTGTCGCCATAGGCGAGGCGGGTCTTGATTATCATTACGACTACGCTCCGCCGGAAGCGCAGCGCCAGGGGTTTCTCGTCCACATCGAAGCCGCGCGCCGCACGCAACTGCCGCTGGTCATCCATGCGCGCAGCGCCGATGACGACATGGCCGAAATTTTGGAGCAAGAAACCGCCAAGGGCGCTTTTCCCTTCATTCTCCATTGTTTCTCGTCCGGTCGCGCACTGGCGGAAAAAGGTGTTGAATTGGGCGGCTATGTTTCGTTTTCCGGCATTCTGACTTTCAAGAACTCGCCGGAAATCCGCGAGATTGCGACCATTGTTCCGCGCGACCGTCTGCTGGTGGAGACGGATGCGCCGTTCCTTGCGCCGCTGCCGCATCGTGGCAAGCGCAACGAACCGTCTTTCGTGCAGCACACCGCTGCCATGCTGGCCGAGACGATTGGCGTGAGCAATGAAGAAGTCGCCCGCATCACGAGCGACAACGTGTTCAGGCTCTTCTCCAAGATGCCCCGGCCTTCAGAGGAAGTTTGAGCGTGACTTCTCCCCGAAATTGCCTGCGCTTCACGATTCTGGGCTGCGGTTCGTCGCCCGGCGTTCCGCGTGTCAATGGCGATTGGGGTAAGTGCGATCCGCAAAACCCGAAAAACCGTCGCACGCGTACCTCGCTGCTGGTTGAGCGTTTCAATGAGAGCGGCAACCACACCACCGTGGTGATCGATACGGGGCCGGATTTTCGCACGCAGATGATCAATGCCAGCGTGCACGCGCTCGATGCGGCGGTCTATACCCATCCGCATGCCGACCACATTCACGGGATCGACGATCTGCGCACCTATGTGGTGGATAATCGGCGGCTAATGGATGTCTATGCCAACCGCTTCACGCGTAACCGGCTGTACGACGCCTTTGGCTATTGTTTCGAGACGCCGGCGGGCTCAAGCTATCCGCCGATCCTGAGCATGCATGATATTGCAGCCGAAACACCCTTCACCATCGACGGCGCGGGTGGTGAGATCCGGTTCGAGCCGTTCCGGCAGATCCACGGCGATATCGAGTCGCTCGGCTTCCGTATTGGCAATGTTGTCTATTGCACGGATGTCAGCGCGTTCCCGGATGAAAGCCTGCGCCATATCCGCCACGCCGATGTGCTGATCCTTGGTGCCTTGCAATATCGCCCGCATCCGAGCCATTTCTCGCTTGAACAGGCGCTGGAATGGATCGAACTATTCGCGCCCAGGCGGGCAATCCTCACACACATGCATGTGCCGCTGGACTATGAGACGGTGTTGCGTGAAACGCCTGAGAATGTTGAGCCCGGATATGATGGACTCCGGTTTGAAATCCCGCTCTAAAACGAAAAAGCCCGGCATCTCTGCCGGGCTTTTTCGTGTTCGCTATCATCAGCGATCAGGCACGGGCCGGGAAAGGCATCACATTACTGCCTTCTGCGGGCTTGGCCTGCTTGTCTTCGAGAGCAAGACCACCGGCGCGGAGCAGGTCGGAGAAACGACCGCCGCGGGCTGCAAGCTCATCGAAGCTGCCGCGTTCGACCAGATGGCCCTTGTCCATGAACAGAACCTGATCCGCTGAGCGTACCGTCGAAAGACGGTGCGCGATGATGAAGGTGGTGCGGTTCTGGCTCAGATCGTCCACAGCCTGCTTCACTTTTTCTTCGGTCTCGACGTCGAGCGCGCTTGTCGCTTCGTCGAGCACGAGGATCGGCGAATCCTTCAGGATGGCGCGTGCAATCGCCAGACGCTGGCGTTCGCCGCCCGAAAGCTGCGAGCCGCGCTCGCCGACAACCGTGTCGTAACCGTTTGCCTTGGCAAGAACGAAGTCATGCGCGGCGGCAGCCTTGGCGGCGGCATGGACGTCTTCATGCGTGGCGTCTTCACGACCGACGCGGATATTCTCCTCCACGGAACGATTGAAGAGACCGGCATCCTGAAACACAGTGGCAATCGCATGGCGCAGCGAACGGCGGCTGACGGTGCGCGTATCGACGCCGTCGATCAGCACACGACCAGCAGCCGGATCGAACACGCGCTGAAGGATATTGATCAGCGTGGTCTTGCCTGCACCGGTCGGGCCGACGATGGCCACCGTCTGGCCGGGCTTCACCTCGAAGGAAACGTCATAGACGCCCTGACCCGAATTCGGGAATTCGAAGGTGACATTGTCGAAGACGATGTCGCCCTTAACGTTTTCCAGATCGGCCACGTCCTGCGGCTCCTGACGGTCTGCGGTCGCATCTTCCATTTCGAAGAATTCTTCGAGCTTGGCGCGTGCCGTCACAGTCTGGTTGATGAAGGCGCTGATCTGGTCGAGACGACCGATCATGAGCTGCGCGAAACCGATGAAGGCAATCACATCGCCGACGCGCATCTGACCCTTGGTCACGAAATAGGCGCCAAGCACCAGCACGACCACCATGGAGAAGGTCGAAGCCATGCGGTTGAGGCCGCTGGCAAGCGCCCACCAGTTGAGAACCGGAAACTGTGCCTTTTCCAGATTGCGGGCATAGTCGCGCAGCGCCTGCGTTTCCGAGGCAATGCGGTTATAGCTCTGCACGACCGAAACATTGCTGATCGTATCGCTGACATGTTCGAAAAGCTTGTGGTGGTGCTTCTCAACGGCCATCTGGCCGTCCTTGGTCTTGCGCATGACCAGCTGGCCGATCATGACATAGATGACGCCGAGCACGATCAGGACCAGCGACATGCGCATATCCATGTTCATGGCAACCGGAATAAGCGTCGCCAGAGCCACAACCGTGGTCAGGTGCTGACGCATGAATTCGAGCCACAGCGTGAAGAGCGAGTCCGTCGCGCGGATCAGCGTGTGCAGGGCATTCGACGTGCCGCGCTTCTGATGCCAGGCAAGCGGCATGGTGATCAGGCGCTCATAGGAGTCGATCATCACGCCGAGACGGCGGCGATGCGCAAGCCTATCCGCACCACGCGCCACGAAAACGGCTGCGATGATGTTGAAAACGCCAAGCGCTGCCCACATCGACAGCGGGGAGAAGATATCTCCCTTGTCGGAAATGGCCTGAATGACCTTACCGAAAAGGATAGGCTCGGCCAGTGTTACAAGGGCAACAAGGACACTCGCGACACACATCGATATCGTTGCGGTTTTCTCGACCGCAAGATATTCCATGGCTCGCCAGTATATTTTGAGCAATGACACTTTCGCACTCCCGCTCGTTCTATTTACGGGGCTACATGGTATAGCCCCGCCTTTGTATCAATATTCTATGACTGCAAGAAGTGGCTATGGGGTGTCAGAACCAACCATAAATTAAAAACGTATGTAACTGAGTGTGAAGATTCAGGCGTTTTCCGGCTAATATCGGCTGCAATTGGCGTAAAAGGCTTCAAGTCGGAGTTTTCCGGAATTCCACTAGCAATCGTGGAAACTCACGTCTATTGACAGGAATAACACTCAGACACGCCGATTGCGCGTGGCAGAAAGATATTGATCGGGTTTCTCATGGCAGGCGTTGAACAGAAGATTGTGGATACAAGCGAAGCGGGCATGCGCCTTGATCGCTGGTTCAAGGTTCACTTTCCTGGGCTGGGCTTCGGCCATCTGCAAAAATTGCTGCGTTCAGGTCAGGTTCGCGTCGATGGTGGTCGCGCCAAGGCTGATACGCGCCTTCAGGCCAATCAGATGGTCCGCGTGCCGCCGCTCGGTGTCGATGAAAAGGCAACTGGCCCGGTCACAGCGCGCACCATCCGCAGCCAGCAGGACGGCGACGTTCTCTCGCAGATGCTGATTTATGAAGACCCGAAGGTGTTTGTCTTCAACAAGCCAGCGGGTCTCGCCGTGCAGGGCGGTTCGGGACTGACCCGTCACGTTGACGGTATGCTGGAAGCGTGGCGCAACAAGAAGGGCGAAAAGCCGCGTCTTGTTCATCGCATCGACCGCGATACATCGGGTGTTCTTGTGGTGGCGCGCACGCGCGGCGCGGCGCAGGCTCTGACTGCCGCTTTCCGCGAGCGTGATACCAAAAAGACCTACTGGGCTTTGGTAAAGGGTGTTCCGCGCAAGCGTGAAGACAAGATTTCGACCTGGCTGGTCAAGGAACAGACGCCCGATGGCGACAAGATGCGCGTTTGCCAGCACGGCGAACCGGATTCCGATCACGCGGTTTCCTATTACCGCATCATCGAAAAGGTGGGCAACAATCTGACATGGCTGGAAATGGAGCCCTATACGGGCCGCACGCACCAGCTGCGCGTTCACGCCGCCTATATCGGTCATCCAATCATCGGCGATCCGAAATATTTCGAAGCCGACCAGAACTGGGAGTTTCCCGGCGGCATTCAGAAGCGTCTGCATCTGCATGCGCGCCGCATCCGCATCCCCAACCCATCGGGCGGGATCATTGATGTGACCGCGCCGCTGCCGCCGCACATGGTTCAGTCGTGGAACCTGCTTGGTTTCGATGAGGACAGTGCGGAAGACTAACCAATAAAGTCAAACTGACGATTTCGGTGCGAAAATGGGGCAGGGGAAAGTTGAAGCGCTGGCGCCGGGCCGGGCTTCTTTCGATGGGCTGGCCGTGGCGTTGGTCATCTTCATCATGTTCAGCTGGGGGCTTAATCAGGTTGCCGTGAAGATAGGCAATCAGGGTTTCAATCCGATGCTGATGGCCGCCGGGCGTTCCGCTCTCGGCGGCATATGCGTGTTTTTCTGGTGTTTCTGGCGACGCATTCCGCTGTTCAGAAATGACGGAACCCTGCTGCCGGGCATTCTTGCCGGACTGCTGTTTGGCACCGAGTTTGTGCTGATTTTTCTCGCGATGGACCTCACCAGCGTCAGCCGCGTGACACTGATGATGAATGTCATGCCGTTCTGGGTGGCGATCGGCAGCCATTTCCTGCTCGGCGAGCGCATGTCGGTCCGGGCGTTCATCGGCATGTGCGTGGCGTTTCTGGGTGTGTTTGTGGTGTTTTCTGATCATGTCAGCCGACCGGGGCCCTATGCGTTCTATGGCGATTTGCTGGCGCTTGTTTCGGGCATTCTCTGGGGGCTGACCACGCTGGTCATCAAGCGCAGCAAACTCGCTTATGCCGTTCCTGAGAAAATCCTGCTGTATCAGCTGGTCGTTGCCACGTTGGTGCCGCTACCGTTTATCGGCCTTGCCGGCCCACTCGTGCGCGATCCGAATGTTCTTTCGGTGATCTCGCTGCTGTTTCAGTCCTTTTTTGTGGTCGCATTCACCTATCCGCTCTGGTTCTGGATGGTGAATCGCTATCCGGCGTCGAAGCTTTCCAACTTTGCCTTTCTCACGCCAGCCTTCGGCGTGTTGCTGAGCGGTATTGTGCTCGGCGAGGCCTTGAGCTGGAAGATATTCGCAGCCTTGATCCTGATCGGTCTTGGCTTGACAATCATCAATCGACCGGCAAAGGCGGCAGCAGCACGATGAAACTTGTTCTTTTCGATTGCGACGGCACTTTGGTCGATAGCGGTGATTTCATCCATCGCTGCATGGCGGAAAGTTTTGCCGATGCGGGGCTGACGCCACCGGAACAAGCCCAGACGCATTCCATCATCGGTCTGTCGCTTCCGTTGGCCATTGCGCGATTGCTGGGCCGCGAGCCGGATGAACAGGTCAATTGGTTGACGCAGCGCTACAAGGATAATTTCGTGCGACTGCGGCAGGCGCCGGATTTCTCGGAGCCGCTCTATGACGGCATTCTGCCGCTTCTGACCGAACTCGGCGAGCGGGACGATCTTTTGTTGGGGATCGTCACGGGCAAATCGCGTCGCGGCGTCCATGCGGTGTTCGAACGCCATGGCATCGGCAAGCATTTTCTGGTCATTCGCACGGCGGACGACTGCCCGTCCAAACCCCATCCGGCGATGGTGCTTGAATCCTGCGCGGAAATGGGGATAGAACCCGACCGAACCATTGTTATCGGCGATGCGATTTACGATATGCAGATGGCGCGCTCGGCAGGAGCCATGGCGGCGGGCGTGTCATGGGGTTATCATGACCGGCATGCGCTCGTCGAAGCCGGTGCGCACCACATATTGGCTACGCCGCACGACCTTCATCCGCTGCTGAAAGCAATGGATGCACTTTAAAAAGTTGGAAAGACCCCATGCGTGATACTTTAAGCGATCTTGAAGCCGGAAAGCAGCTTTCCGACGAGAATCCCATCATACGAGCGCAGAAGCTGATGCAGGCGCAACTGCCGAAGCGGTTCTATGAGCAGGTGGCAGTCGCTGAAGTGGAAGGTGGTTTTGCCGTTCATCTCGACGGTCGCCCGGTAAAGACACCAGCGCGCAGTCTCCTCATGCTTCCGACGGCTGCGGCGGCAGAGATAGTTGCTGAAGAATTCCGTGCGCAGGAAAAGGTTATCGATCCGGGTAAAATGCCCGCAACGCGCCTTGTGAACACGGCCATTGACGGCATCGCGCAGGACCCCCAGGCGGTGCTTGAAGACATATTGCGCTTCGCAGGCACGGATTTGCTCTGCTATCGCGCCGATGCGCCACAGGAACTGGTGTCGCGCCAGACGGCGCGGTGGGACCCGCTGATCGACTGGGCGGAAACGCTAGGCGCGCGCTTTACGCTTGCCGAAGGCGTGATGCATGTGGAGCAGTCGCGTGAGGCGATTACGGCATTTGGCATTCATCTGTCCGCATTCACCGATCCGATTGCGCTTGCGTCGCTCCATACGATGACGACGCTAACCGGCTCGGCCATCATTGCACTGGCCATCGCCAAGGGCGAAGTATCCGCCGAAGACGGCTGGGCACTGGCGCATATCGACGAAGACTGGACGACCGAACAGTGGGGCGAAGACGCGGAAGCGGCTGCACGGCGCAAGGCGCGCGCGGTCGAAATGATGATCGCAGCGCGGGTACTCAAGGCGCTTTGAGCCAACTGAAACTATTTCTCAAATAGTTTATCCAAAGCATTGATTACAAAAAGAAAACCCGGCCATAAGGCCGGGTTTTCTTTTGCGCGTTTTTAAAAACGCGTCGTTCCCCTCGGTAACTCATGGAATGGCGGGAGCGCAAGCGCTCCCGCATCTCCGTTATTAGACCGAGTAGTACATGTCGAATTCGACCGGATGCGGGGTCATTTCGTAACGCATCACTTCGGCCATCTTTAGTTCGATGAACGAGTCGATCTGGTCGTCGGTGAACACCCCACCGGCCTTGAGGAATTCGCGATCCTTGTCGAGCGACTGGAGCGCTTCACGAAGCGAGCCGCAAACGGTCGGGATCTTCTTCAGTTCCTTTGCCGGCAGGTCATACAGATCCTTGTCCATGGCCTGGCCGGGATGGATCTTGTTCTTGATGCCGTCGAGGCCAGCCATCAGCAGCGCTGCGAAGCAGAGATACGGATTGGCAGCCGGGTCCGGGAAGCGGACTTCAAGACGCTTCGACTTCGGCGAGGAGCCGAAAGGAATACGGCAGGAAGCCGAACGGTTGCGTGCCGAATAGGCCAGCAGAACCGGAGCTTCATAGCCCGGAACCAGACGCTTGTACGAGTTGGTCGACGGGTTGGTGAATGCGTTCACAGCCTTGGCATGCTTGATGACGCCGCCGATGAAGAACAGGCAGTTTTCCGACAGACCGGCATATTCATTGCCAGCAAAGGTCGGCTTGCCGTCTTTCCAGATCGAGAAGTGAACGTGCATGCCCGAGCCGTTGTCGCCGAAAATCGGCTTCGGCATGAAGGTTGCGGTCTTGCCATAGGCATTGGCAACCTGATGCACGACATACTTGTAGATCTGCATCTTGTCGGCGTTGCGAACGAGCGAGTCAAACTTGACGCCGAGTTCGTGCTGGGCCGATGCCACTTCGTGGTGATGCTTTTCAACTGTTACGCCCATTTCCGTCAGAACGGTGAGCATTTCGGAACGCATGTCCTGGCAGCTGTCGATCGGCGGAACCGGGAAATAGCCGCCCTTGACGCGCGGACGGTGGCCGAGATTGCCGGTTTCATAGTCGGTGTCGTCGTTGGACGGCAGTTCGGTGGAATCGAGCTTGAATCCGGTATTGTACGGATCTGCCTTGTACTTGACGTCGTCGAAGACGAAGAATTCAGCTTCCGGGCCGACATAGACCGTGTCGCCGATACCGAGCGACTTCATGTAGGCTTCTGCCTTCTTTGCGGTCGTGCGCGGATCGCGGCTGTAAGCCTCGCCCGAGATCGGCTCGAGAATGTCGCAAAGAATGACCAGCGTGGACTGGGCGAAGAACGGGTCGATATGGGCCGTCGCCGGATCAGGCATCAGAACCATGTCGGATTCGTTGATGGCCTTCCAGCCGGCGATCGAGGAGCCGTCAAACATGACGCCGTCAACGAACATTTCTTCGTCAACGAGGCCGATATCCATCGTAACGTGCTGGAGCTTGCCCTTCGGGTCGGTGAAGCGAAGGTCCACAAACTTGATGTCGTTGTCTTTGATCTGTTTCAGAATATCGTTGGCGGTCGTCATTTTAATTCCCTGTTTGCACGACGAAGGAGAGGTATGCAGGTGTTAATCAGATGGCATCGACGCCGGATTCACCGGTGCGGATACGAATGACTTCTTCAATGTTGGAGACGAAAATCTTGCCGTCGCCGATGCGACCCGTCTGGGCTGCCTTGCGGATGGCTTCAATCGCGTTGTCCACGGTTTCATCCGCTACAATGACTTCGACTTTCACCTTGGGAAGAAAGTCGACGACGTATTCGGCACCGCGGTAAAGCTCGGTATGACCTTTCTGTCGTCCAAAGCCCTTGGCTTCGATGACAGTGATGCCTTGCAAGCCGACTTCCTGAAGGGCTTCCTTCACTTCATCGAGTTTGAAGGGCTTAATGATGGCTTCGATCTTTTTCATCAGAGAATGGTCTCCGCTTTTCTTCAGAAATGAGCGTTGTGCCCGTTTCACTGTTGGAGAAGCATGAAGCGTGCCAGTTTGAAAAAACTAGGCAAAATTTTCTCTTCTCTTCCATTTCCTTAGCAGAGTGGCACTAAAGGCGGCACCTTTGCAAGGAGGTGCCTATCGTTGGGGTGTGGAAGAGCTATCCTGATATTGAATGTATGATTAAAAAGTAATCAATTTGCGACAAATATAGGCTCTCTTGCACAAAGCGCTCTGCCGCGTGTTTAATCACCGCGAAATCCGTCTTACGAAACAGGTGCGCGATGTTGGAATTGCTAAACCCCGATGAAATGGCAGCCGCGGACCGCTGGACCATGGATAACGGGGTGCGTGACGGCTTTTCGCTGATGCTGGCGGCGGGGCGGGCGGTGGCGGAAGTCGCACAACGCATGTTCGCCGACAAAGGGCCGGTCGCGGTTTTATGCGGACCGGGCAATAATGGCGGTGACGGTTATGTCGCAGCGCAATATCTTCTGGAAGCGGGTTTCGAGGTCGTGTGCTTCAGCGTCGCGCCGCCGCGAAAAGGCAGCGACGCGCTTCGTGCCTCGCTGTTTCACAAGGGCGAGGTGCGCAGCATCAACGAATTTTCGCCCGCCAGTTTTTCCGGTGTCATCGATGCCATTTACGGTGCAGGACTGACGCGTGAGGTTCATGGGGCCGAAGCCGTGGCCATCGACGCGATCAACGCATCAGACATTCCGGTTATCGCCGTCGATCTGCCAAGCGGCGTGTCGGGCGCCAGCGGGCAACTCCTGGGCGCGGCGGTCAAAGCGCGGGCAACCGTCACATTCTTTCGCAAGAAGCCCGGCCATTTATTGCAGCCGGGCAGGGCGTTATGCGGCGTTTTGCATGTGGCGGATATCGGCATTCCAGACCGTGTGCTGGACACGATCCGCCCACAGGCGCACGAAAATGCCCCCGCTTTGTGGGTGGATAGCTTGCCTGCCTTGAACGTCAATGCGCATAAATATAGCCGCGGACATGCCGCCGTCTTTTCGGGTGGTATGCACGCGACGGGCGCAGCGCGGCTGTCGGCACTGGCTGCGGCCAGAAGCGGCGCGGGAGCCGTAACGCTATTGTCGCCACCGGATGCCGTGCCAATCAATGCGGCGCATGTCACCAGCATCATGGTGCGCGAAACCCGCAGTGCCAGCGATGTACGGGAGTTCATCGCAGATCGAAAAGTCGCGGCGGCTGTGCTCGGCCCCGGTTACGGAAACGCAGCATTCGCACGCGAGCATGCCCTGATGCTGGGCGGGCGCTCGGCATCGGCATTTCCGGCGCTAAATGGGCTGGTGCTTGATGCGGATGGCATAACGGCATTCGAAAAGAATCCGCGAGAATTGTTTGAGGCGCGAAAAGGCGCGGCGACAGCGCTTGTTTTGACGCCGCATGAGGGAGAATTCCGTCGGCTCTTCCCGGATGTGGCCAAGGATGATGCGTCAAAGCTCGATAAGGCCCGTAAGGCGGCTACCCTTGCCAATGCGGTGGTGATCTATAAGGGGCCGGATACGGTCATCGCTGCCCCGGATGGTCGCGCCGCGATCAATGCGAATGGAACGCCGTTTTTGGCGACCGCCGGTTCCGGCGATGTTCTGGCAGGCATTGTGGCCGGTCTGCTGGCGCAGGGGATGCCGCCTTTTGAGGCGGCCTGCGCGGCAGTCTGGGTTCATGCCGATGCGGGACGGCGCTTCGGTCACGGATTGATCGCTGAAGACTTGCCCGACCTGCTGCCCGCCGTCTGGTCCGCATTGGCAGTTTCAGCGCGAAGCTAAGGATTATCGGTGACGGGAGCCGCCTCTGCCGGTGCCGACATCAATAATGATATCGCCCGAGACAGACACATCGGTATTGCCGACCCGAAAATTCTTCCAGCTGCCTGCTGGCGTTCCATCCGGCTCCGGGGCGGGCGGTGGCGCCGAGACGAGAGGCTTTTGCGGTTCAACGCCCGGAAGACCGGGCGCGGATTTTTCCTGAGTGAAAGCGCCTGATACCATAGCAGTTGAAAAAGCCAGTGTAACAATCTGAAAAACTGTATTTTTCACCGTTCTCGATCCTTTCAGACGGGGTCTGCGACCGCATCGATCAGCTGCTCGGCCATTTCGAGGGTGAATTCGTCATAATGCGAAATCACCCGGCTCGGTTCGTAATGCTGGACCGGAAGGTCAGTATAACCGAAATCGACGGCTACTACCGGGATACCCGCCGCCTTGGCCGTGTCGATATCCGTGCGGCTGTCGCCGACCATCAGCGCGCGATCACGATTGCCGCCAGCGCGCGCAATGGTGTCGGTCAGATGGCGCGGGTCCGGCTTGCGCCAGGCGAAAGTGTCCGCGCCGCAGATGGCGGCAAAGCGCGCGGCTTCGCCCATTGACGTCAACAGCTTGACCGAAAGAGATTCGAACTTGTTCGTGCAGACAGCCAGCTCGAAGCCATGCGCCTGAAAGCGGTCGAGCGCTTCCAGCACACCGGGGAAAAACACGGAATGTCCGGGCATGTTGTCCGCATAATGCTCGCGGAACTCTTCCACCAACTGGTCGAGGCGCGTGTCATCGATCTGCGTCTGCTGCGCCGCGAAGGCGCGTTCGATCATGGTGCGTCCGCCCTGACCGACAAATCGACGCAACGCTGCCCGATCGGCGGCCTTGAGACCGGAAATGGACAGGCAGTGATTGAGGCTGTCGAGAAGGTCCGGCGCGGTATCGACGAGTGTGCCGTCGAGATCGAAAACGATGATGGGCTTGGCGCTGGCAACGGACATAATGTCTCTTTCGGATAGATGAGGTCAGGCATACGTAACCGATAGCGTGCAACGGCTCAAGGGCAGGTTCTCCGGTCGCGCAGATGTGAAATTCTGCGTCATATTTAAATAGATGCTTTGTTGTCATGCCTGCGCATGCTAGACGCGAACCGAATTGGGACGAGAATCCGCCGGTTCAACCCGGAGGATATGCTAGGATTTCTTTCATGGACGAAGCACGCAAGCTGAAGATCGCCGCCGCAGCCGAGGCGCTGACGCATGTCAAGGATGGTATGCGTCTTGGCATCGGCACGGGCTCCACGGCAGAAGAATTCGTGCGTCTGCTGGCCGAAAAAGTGCAGGGCGGCTTCAAGATCGTCGGCGTGCCGACCTCTGAACGCACCGCCAGCCTGTGTCAGGAACTGGGCGTTCCGCTGACGACGCTGGAAGAAACTCCGCATCTCGATCTGACCATTGACGGCGCGGACGAAGTCGATTCCGAACTGTCGCTCATCAAGGGCGGCGGCGGCGCGCTGTTGCGCGAAAAGATCGTGGCCGCAGCCTCGGACGCCATGATCGTCATTGCCGACCAATCGAAAGTTGTGGAAACCCTGGGTCGTTTTCCGCTGCCCATCGAGGTCAACCGCTTCGGTCTTGGCGCCACGATGCGCGCAATCGAGGCGGCAGCCGCGAAATGCGGCCTTGCAGGCCCGCTGAACCTGCGCTTAAAAGATGGTTCGCCTTTTGTAACGGATGGTGGACACTACATCGTCGATGCATCTTTTGGCCGCATTCCCGAGCCAAAGACACTATCTGACGCTCTCTTCGCCATTCCCGGCGTCGTCGAGCATGGACTTTTCATCGGGCTGGCGCGTGCGGCAGTAATTGCAGGCACCGACGGCATCCGAACCCTGAACCGGTCTTGAACTGCCAGTGCTATTGCTGGTGTTGAACTGATTGAACGGAGTATTGAGCATATGATCCCGGCAACTGGCTTTCGTCGTCTGATTGCACCGCTTTCCGTATTCGCCCTGATGGCCGGCGTTCATGCGGCTTCGGCGCAGGAAATCACTGATGCCCATCTGCAGGCTGCCCGCGAAGCGATCTCCGCGATCCACGCGACCGAACAGTTCGACGAGATTCTGCCGAACGCAGCCCGCGCGCTCAAGGGCGAGCTGATCCAGAAGGACCCCAATCTCGAAGGTCTGATCACCAAGACCGTCGATGAAAAGGCTCTGGCTCTCGCTGCCCGCCGTTCGGACCTCGAAACCGAATCCGCACGCGCTTACGCAAAGGCGTTTTCGGAAGAGGAACTGAAGGCGATCTCGACCTTCTACACCTCGCCAGCTGGCAAGAAGCTTCTGTCGGAAGGCCCGATTGTGACCCGTGAAGTCGTGAAGGCCGCCAATGTCTGGCAAAATGGTGTTGCCCGTGACCTCGCTCGCGATGTTGCAGAAGTTCTGGCCGCTCAGGCCGGTGCGGCAGCTGGCCAGCAGACGCAGCAGCCTGCACAGCAGTAAATCACGGCTCAGATCAAATAATTTGAAAGCCCGGCGACTTGGCCGGGCTTTTTCTTTTGCCTACATATCATCGTCAGTAATGCTGAAGGAGATTCCCCATGGCCGGGTATGACTACGACCTTTTTGTTATCGGTGGCGGTTCCGGTGGTGTGCGCGCAGGCCGACTGGCGGGCGCCATGGGGAAGAAGGTCGGTCTGGCCGAAGAATATCGCATGGGCGGAACCTGCGTCATTCGCGGCTGTGTACCGAAAAAGCTGTTTGTCTATGCCTCACAGTTTCCCGAACATTTCGAGGACGCTGTCGGTTACGGCTGGACGGTGGGCGAAAGCAGCTTCGACTGGAAGAAGCTGATCGCTGCCAAGGACAAGGAAATCGACCGTCTGGAAGGGCTCTACCGCAAGGGGCTTGAAAATTCGAAGGTCGAGATTTTTGCAAGCCGCGCCGTGCTCGTCGATGAACATACAGTCGAGCTGAAGGCTGATGGACGACGCGTTACTGCTGAACATATTCTGATCGCCACCGGTGGACGTCCGAATCCGCACGCGGCTCTGCCCGGCCATGAGCTTTGCATCAGCTCGAACGAGGCTTTTCATCTGGATGAATTGCCAAAGGCAATTGTCATCGCGGGCGGTGGCTATATCGCGGTCGAATTCGCCAATATCTTCCATGGTCTCGGCGTGGAAACCACACTTGTCTATCGCGGCAAGGAAGTCCTGAACGGTTTCGACGGCGATGTTCGCCATTTGCTGCATGAAACCATGGAAGCCAAGGGTATTCGCATCATTTGTGAGGCGGTTTTCGAGAAGGTTACGAAGCAGGCAAACGGCCTGTTGTCGATTGCCCTGTCGAATGGCGAGACGCTCGAGGCCGGGCAGGCAATGCTGGCGCTTGGCCGCATGCCCAATACGGAAGGACTCGGCCTTGAAACCGCTGGCGTGAAGTTGGACAAGCTCGGCGCCGTGGAAGTGGATGACTATTCGCGCACCAGCACCGCCAATATATGGGCGGTCGGCGATGTCACCAACCGCGTGCAGCTGACGCCTGTGGCCATTCACGAGGCAATGTGCTTCCTTGAAACAGTTTTCAAGGACAATCCGACCAAGCCCGATCATGAATTGATCGCAACGGCTGTCTTTTCCCAGCCCGAAATTGGCACTGTCGGTTTGACCGAGGAAGAGGCAGCGAAGAAATATCCGGAAGTCGAAGTCTATCGCGCCTTGTTCCGTCCGATGAAGAACACGCTTTCGGGCCGCAACGAAAAGATGCTGATGAAGATCGTCGTCGATGCGAAAAGCCGCCGCGTCCTGGGCACCCATATTATGGGACCGGATGCCGGTGAAATGGCGCAGCTTCTGGGGATTTCGCTGAAGGCTGGCGCGACCAAGGATGATTTCGACCGCACCATGGCCGTGCATCCGACCGCCGCCGAAGAACTGGTCACGATGTACAAGCCAAGTTATCGCGTCGTAAATGGCGAAAAGGTCGAAGGCTGACCCTTTCGCCGCAGGCGAATATCATTAACGATTATTGCTGGTATAAAACCCGCGCGTGCATTATATCAGCGCGACCCACGCACGCCGGGATTAGACATGTGGCTGGCATCTTCTTCAGGTGCAGACTGCATGATTGGAATTCCGGCTTTCGTGTAAGGAGGATATAATCCGAGGATTATCGAGCGGATAACGCAAAACAGGTGCTCTAATGACGAAGAACTGGACCCCGCATTCCTGGAGAAACAAACCGATCAAGCAAGTGCCGTTTTATCCGGACGCACAGGCTCTGACCGACGTTGAGGCCCGTCTTCGCACCTATCCGCCTTTGGTTTTTGCAGGCGAGGCGCGCAAGCTCAAGCAGCAGCTGGCCGCTGTGGCGGAAGGCAAGGCATTTCTGCTTCAGGGCGGCGATTGCGCCGAAAGCTTCGCTGAACATGGCGCGGACAATATTCGCGACTTCTTCCGCGTGTTCCTGCAAATGGCCGTCGTTCTCACCTTCGGTGCTTCCAAGCCGGTGGTGAAGGTTGGTCGTATTGCCGGTCAGTTCGCCAAGCCGCGTTCGACGGACATGGAAACGAAGGATGGCGTCGAGCTGCCATCCTACCGTGGCGACATCATCAACGGCATCGATTTCGACGCAGCCTCGCGCACGCCCGATCCGCAGCGCCAGGACATGGCTTACCGCCAGTCCGCAGCAACGCTGAACCTGCTGCGCGCTTTTGCGCAGGGCGGCTATGCCAATCTGGAAAACGTGCACCAGTGGATGCTCGGCTTCGTCGGCAAGAGCCCACAGGCGGAACGTTACACGGCTCTGGCGCAGCGCATTTCGGAAACGATGCACTTCATGCGCGCTATCGGCATCACGTCTGACAGCAACCATTCGCTGCGCGAGACTGACTTCTACACGAGCCATGAAGCGCTGCTACTCGGCTATGAAGAAGCGCTCACCCGCGTCGATTCCACGTCGGGCGACTGGTATGGCACGTCTGGTCACATGATCTGGATCGGTGATCGCACGCGTCAGGCCGACCATGCGCATATTGAATATTGCCGCGGTATCAAGAACCCGCTCGGTCTCAAGTGTGGCCCGTCCTTGCAGCCGGATGACCTCATCCGTCTGATCGACCTGCTCAACCCGGAAAACGAAGCTGGCCGTCTGACGCTTATTGCGCGCTTCGGCTACGACAAGGTGGGCGATCACCTGCCGCAGCTCATCCGCGCTGTCGAAAAGGAAGGCCGCAAGGTCGTCTGGTCCTGCGATCCGATGCATGGCAATACGATCACCGCTGGCGGCTACAAGACGCGTCCGTTCGACCGCATTCTCAAGGAAGTGGAATCCTTCTTCGCGATCCATCGCGCCGAAGGCACGCATCCGGGCGGTATCCATGTCGAAATGACCGGCAAGAACGTCACGGAATGCACGGGCGGCGCCCGCGCCATCTCCGCAGACGATCTTCAGGATCGCTACCACACGCATTGCGATCCGCGCCTTAACGCCGATCAGGCATTGGAACTGGCGTTCCTGCTGGCCGAACTCCTCAAGAAGGAGCGCGATGCGGGCACTGAAAAGCAGGTCGCAAGCGCCTGAAAGGCTCTTGGATTGCAATCATTTGGGCAGGGCGGAGGTTTCGATCTCCGCCCTGTTGCTTTTGAAGCAGAGTTGTCTAAAGCATTCTCCGGCAAAGCGCGAAATCGTGTCCATGGCTTCTGGGGGTATTTATGCAGCGCATTTTTCTGGCTTTTCTGAACTCGATGCGCGCGCTGAAATATCTCGCGGGCAATGAAAAAGCCGTGCAACAGGAACTGGTATTGTTTCTGGTCTCCTTGCCTGTCGCTTTCTTCCTTGCGCCCACATGGCTGGCCTTCCTGCTGATGACCGGCTCGATCCTGTTTCTGATGATGGTCGAAATTCTGAATACCGGCATAGAGGCGACATGCGATGCGGTGTCCCGCGATTTTCATAAGGAAATCCAGATTGCCAAGGACTGTGGTTCATTGGCCGTGCTGATCGCGATTATATTTGTTGTGGCCACATGGGGCTATATAATCATATCGTCTTTCTATTATTAAAATAAATATATTTGAATTTGAAATAGATAAAATAGCAAAAGTTCTTTCATAATTGCGGTTTTAGAAATTTCTATAATTGATATCTTCTTTCGGGTTGATTCCAGGAGATATAAATGACGAGAATAATTTATCTTTTTTTGTTTTTGGTGTTTCTAATATCGGCTGGGCTTTATTTTATTGATGCCAATGCTGCGGATACTGCACCGTCGCAGCCGAATGCACATCATTGCGATAGTTATGAAAACCTGGCGGATTATACCCGTTGTATCCTCATATCCCCGAAATAGGACGTAAACTAATTCGGGTCTTGGCAAGGCAGTTTGCCGTTGACTTGTTCAGATCGGTTGAACAATTCAGGGTTCTCTCATCGATAATTGAGACGAACGGCGCGGGGAGGCGTGCCGGTCATTGCATCCCCTCCACTCCCACGCTAAATCTTGCGCTGAAATAGTGTTGGTGAGAATCTCATTATGCTTCGTATTGCAGTCGCGCAGCTCAATCCCGTCATGGGCGATATTGCCGGAAATCTGGCCAAGGCCCGCGCGGCTCGCGTGCAGGCTGCCGACATGAAGGCCGATCTGATCCTGTTCACAGAGCTGTTCATTGCCGGTTATCCTCCTGAGGATCTGGTGCTGAAGCCATCTTTTGTCGAAGCCTGCGAGAAGGCCGTCCGAGACCTTGCAGCCGATACGGCGGATGGTGGGCCGGGCGTTATCATCGGAACCCCTCTGCGCCGCGAGAGCGGCTTGCATAATTCGGTCATGGTGCTGGATGGCGGCGAAGTGATTGCTGAGCGGTTCAAGGTCGATCTGCCGAATTACGGCGAATTCGATGAAAAGCGCGTATTCGAGCCGGGTCCGCTGCCGGGACCAGTCAATTTCCGTGGTGTGCGAATCGGTATTCCGATCTGCGAGGATATCTGGGGCGATCTCGGCGTTTCCGAAACGCTTGCCGAAAGCGGTGCAGAATTCCTTCTCGTGCCGAATGGTTCACCCTATCACCGCGCCAAGATGGACCGCCGGTATCAGGTCGTTCTAAAGCAGGTGATGCTGTCCGAACTGCCGATGCTTTACGCCAATCAGGTTGGCGGTCAGGATGAACTGATTTTCGACGGCGCATCGTTTGCTTTCAATCCCGGCAACAAGTTCCCGTGCCTGCAAATGCCGCAATTTTCGGAGCAGATCGCCATGACGATCTGGCATCGCGACGGAGACACCTGGCGTTGCGAGGAGGGCGAGAAAGCTCTACTTCCGGAAGAACTGGAGGCGGATTATTCCGCCTGCGTGCTGGGCCTGCGCGACTATGTGAACAAGAACGGTTTCAAGGATGTCGTTCTGGGTCTCTCCGGCGGTATCGACTCGGCAATCTGCGCTGCGATGGGCGTGGATGCACTGGGGCCGGAGCGTGTGCGCTGCATCATGCTGCCGTATCGCTACACGTCAGGTGAATCCCTGCAAGATGCAGCCGACTGCGCCAAGGCGCTTGGCGTACGTTACGATATCGTGCCCATTGCCGAGCCGGTTGAGGGCTTCATGAGCGCGCTTCAGCCACTATTTGCCGGTACGGACAGCGGTGTCACTGAAGAAAACCTGCAAAGCCGCGCGCGCGGCACCATCCTGATGGCCGTTTCGAACAAGTTCGGCTCCATGGTCGTCACGACTGGCAACAAGTCGGAAATGTCTGTCGGTTACGCCACGCTCTACGGCGACATGAATGGCGGCTTCAATCCGATCAAAGACGTGTACAAGATGCAGGTCTATGCGATGTCGGAATGGCGCAACAGCCATGTTCCGCAAGGCTCGCTCGGACCGGCAGGCGAGGTGATCCCGAACAACATCATCTCCAAGGCGCCGTCCGCCGAACTGCGTGAAAACCAGACCGATCAGGACAGCTTGCCGCCCTACCCGGTGCTCGACGATATTCTGGAATGTCTGGTCGAAAACGAAATGAGCAATGCCGATATTGTAGCGCGCGGCCATCCGGTTGAGACCGTGCAGCGTATCGAACATTTGCTTTATCTCGCTGAATACAAACGCAGACAATCGGCACCCGGTGTTAAGATTACCAGGAAGAATTTTGGACGCGATCGCCGTTATCCCATAACGAACCGCTTCCGCGACCGCTGAAAGATAATAGAATGACTGTTACTGTTCGTTTTGCCCCATCGCCGACGGGCTATATTCACATCGGCAACACGCGCACTGCGCTCTCGAACTGGCTTTATGCCCAAAAGAATGGCGGCAAGTTCATCCTGCGCTATGACGACACGGATGTTGAACGCTCGCGTGAAGAATATGCTGAGGCCATCGCCGTTGATCTGGACTGGCTTGGCGTAAAGCCGGACCGCGTCGAATATCAGTCGAAACGCTTCGATGTTTATGCTCGCGCCGTGGAAAAGCTGAAGGAAGCAGGGCTGCTTTATGCCTGCTATGAAACGGCTGACGAGCTGGAACGCCGCCGCAAGCTGCGTCTCGCACGCCGCCTGCCACCGGTTTATGGCCGCGAGGCGCTGAAAATCACCGATGCGGAAAAGGCCGCTTTCGAGGCCGAAGGCCGCAAGCCGCATTGGCGCTTTCTGCTGCCGAATTTCGAAAGCGATCCGTTCACAACGCAGCGCACCGAAGTTCACTGGGATGATCTGGTGCGTGGCCCCCAGGTGGTCGATCTGGCGTCCATGTCGGACCCGGTGCTGGTGCGTGAAGACGGCACCTATCTCTATACGCTGCCTTCGGTCGTGGACGACATCGATCTCGGCGTCAGCCATATTATCCGTGGCGACGACCATGTGACGAATACCGGCGTGCAGATCGCAATCTTCCGGGCGCTCGGCGCAGAACCGCCGGTCTTCGGACACCATAATCTGCTGACCACCACGACGGGCGAAGGGCTGTCCAAGCGCACGGGCGCGCTTTCGGTTGGGTCGCTGCGCGAAAACGGCTATGAGCCGATGGCGGTTGCTTCGCTGGCTATCCTGATCGGCACGTCGGAAAATGTCGCCGCTGCACCGACCATGGATGCGCTGGCGGAACGTTTTGATCTGGCCTCCATCTCAAAATCGTCGGCCAAGTTTGATCCGGCGGAACTGGACACGCTCAATCGCGCATTGCTGCATGAAATGTCTTTTGCCGACGCCAAGCCTCGTCTCACAGCGCTTGGTGTCGAAGGCGGCAAGGCTGAACCATTCTGGCTCGCTGTGCGTGGCAATCTGGATCGCTTCGGCGATGTGCAGCATTGGTGGCAGATCGTGACTGGCGATTTGCCGGAAGCGCCGGAACTGTCCGATGAGGATCGCGACTTTATTCGTATCGCGTTCAATTCGTTGCCAGCAGCTCCTTGGAACCACCAGACATGGAAAGCCTGGACTGACGCGGTCAAGTCGGAAACGGGACGTAAGGGCAAGGGTCTCTTCATGCCGTTGCGTCTGGCGCTGACGGGGCAATCTCACGGACCCGAACTGGCCGACCTTCTTGTGCTGATGGGGCCGGACAAGGTTCAGAGCCGAAAGCCCTGACAGTTTTACTGATTACAAACAAAAACAGCCGACACAGTTGATACTGTGCCGGCTGATTCTTTTTGCGGATAGGCTTACTTGCGAATCTTTGCCTTGCGGACCGGTGCTTCGCCAGCGCGCTGCAGTGCTTCCACGACCGACAGAGCGGTCATGTTGACGACGCCGCGCGACGTGACCGAAGGGGTCAGAATATGTGCCGGGCGGGCGGCACCGAGCAGGATCGGGCCGACGTGCAGCGCATCGGTGACCGTCTTGACCACGTTGAGCGTGATATTGGCGGCATCAAGATTCGGGAAAACCAGAAGATTGGCTTCTCCCTTGAGGCGCGAATTCGGGAACACGCGGTCACGCAGCGCCTGAGACAGCGCCGAGTCGCCATGCATTTCGCCGTCGGATTCGAGGTCGGGGGCCTTTTCTGCGAGGATGGCCGCTGCCTGACGCATCTTTTCCGCGCTGGCGCTTTCCTTCGATCCGAAATTCGAATGCGAAACCAGAGCAGCCTTCGGGACAATGCCAAAGCGGTCTATTTCCTTGGCCGCGAGAATTGCCATTTCAGCAATTTCATTCGCGTTCGGATCGACATTGACATAGGTGTCGGTCAGGAACAGCGCGCCGCGCTGCGAAATAAGCAGGCTGAGCGCGGAGTAATCGCGGATACCCGGCACAATGCCGATGATCTGGCGCACAACGCGCAGATGGCGCTCGAAACGACCTTCGAGACCGCAGATCATTGCATCCGCTTCGTCGCGCATCACGGCGAGCGCCGCAATGGCGGTCGAATTGGTGCGCACGATGGTGCGGGCCGCTTCCGGCGTTACGCCCTGACGCCCCGTATAGGACAGGTACAGATCGACATAGTCGCGGTAACGCGGATCGTCTTCAGGATTGATCAGTTCGAAATCGACGCCCTGACGGATTTTCAGGCCATAACGGCGCAGGCGCGTTTCGACAACCTGCGGACGACCGACAAGGATCGGCGCGGCGATGCGTTCTTCGATCACCACCTGCGCGGCACGCAGCACGCGCTCATCTTCACCATCGGCATAGATGACGCGCTTGGGTTTGTCCTGCGAACGGGCGGCGGCGAAAACCGGCTTCATGATGAGGCCGGAGCGGAACACGAAGCGGTTCAGCCTGTCGAGATAGGCTTCCATGTCCTCGATGGGGCGCGTTGCGACACCGGTTTCCATCGCAGCCTTGGCCACAGCCGGGGCGATGCGCAGGATCAGGCGCTGATCGAAAGGCGAGGGAATGATGTAATCCGGGCCAAAGGTCGGCGTATCGCCGGAATAAGCCTTGGCGGCGACATCGGAAGGTTCTTCGCGGGCGAGCGAGGCGATGGCGCGCACGGCGGCGAGCTTCATCTCTTCATTGATCGCGGTTGCGCCGACATCGAGAGCGCCACGGAAGATATAGGGGAAGCAAAGAACGTTGTTGACCTGATTCGGATAGTCGGACCGTCCGGTGCAGATCATGGCGTCGGCACGCGCAGCACGCGCTTCTTCCGGCATGATTTCCGGCTTTGGATTGGCGAGAGCCATGATCAGCGGCTTTTCAGCCATCTGATTGAGCAGTTCCGGCTTCAAGACGCCCGCAGCCGAAAGGCCGAGGAACACATCCGCCCCGCCGATGACATCGGCCAGCGTGCGCGCATCGGTCTTCTGGGCATAGATTTCTTTCCAGCGGTCCATCAGCGTGTTGCGGCCTTCATAGACCACACCTTCCAGATCGCAGACCCAGATGTTTTCACGCTTGGCGCCGAGATTGACGAGAAGATTGAGGCAGGCGAGAGCCGCGGCACCGGCACCCGAGGTGACGATCTTGGCGTCTGCAATCTGCTTGCCTGCAAGTTCCAGACCGTTCAACACGGCGGCGGCCACGATGATCGCCGTCCCATGCTGGTCGTCATGGAAAACCGGAATATTCATCTTGGCACGAAGCTGTTCTTCAACTTCGAAACATTCCGGTGCCTTGATGTCTTCCAGATTGATGCCGCCAAATGTCGGCTCCAGAGCGGAAACCACGTCGACAACGCGGTTGATTTCCAGCGCGTCGATTTCGATGTCGAAAACGTCGATATCGGCGAACTTCTTGAACAGGACGGCCTTGCCTTCCATGACCGGCTTCGATGCGAGCGCGCCGATATTGCCAAGACCGAGAACAGCCGTGCCGTTCGAAACCACCGCCACCAAATTGCCTCGCGCCGTATATTCGGCAGCGGTGGCAGGGTCTTCCTGAATGGCGAGGCAGGGCGCTGCCACACCTGGCGAATAAGCGAGCGCAAGGTCACGCTGGTTTCCGAGCGGCTTGGTTGCCTGGATTTCCAGCTTTCCGGGCTTCGGATATCGATGGAAAAACAGGGCTGCTTCATCGAAATCCGAACGCGTCGGCGTGGAAGGAGTTTTCTTGGTCATAGTCGCATCGCTTTCCATTTTTCCGCACCGCCGGGATGATCAGCGGCGCGTGGAGGGTGCAATCACATGCACACCGAGCCTTTAAACACGTGGGTCGGGCACTTTGGGTTTTAGCTCAAACTCTGACGTCCCATTAGGCCCGTTTTGGAGAATGAGTTTATCTGTAATGTAATGGCCGTGTCAGAAGGCGCTCTGATAAGCGCCGCCGTCAATAACGAGATTCTGGCCCGTTATATAGCCTGCATGCTGCGAGCAGAGGAAGGCGCAAGCCTTTCCAAACTCTTCTGGCTGGCCAATGCGTCCCGCAGGGATGCGGGCTGCGCGCTTGGCAGCTTCTGCTTCTGCGGTGGTGCCGGTCTTCTGCGCGGAGAAGGCAAAGCCTTTGCGCAGGCGGTCCGTGTCGAATGCACCGGGCAGGATATTGTTGATGGTGACATTGGCCCCGGCAACGGTACGGGCAACGCCGGCCAGAAAGGCCGTCAGTCCCGCGCGGGCGCCGGATGAAAGATCAAGTCCCGGAATAGGCGCATAGACTGAGGTCGAGGTGATGTTGACGATGCGGCCAAAGCCGCGCTCAACCATTCCGTCGATGACCGCCTTGATCAGTTCGATCGGGGTGACCATGTTCTGCGTCACGCCTTCAAGAAGGGCTTCGCGGTCGAGCAGGCGGAAGTCGCGGAAGGGTGGTCCGCCATTATTGTTGACCAGAATATCCGGGTTGGGGCAGGCGGCGAGCAGCGCCTTCTGACCTTCTGGCGTCGAAACATCGGCGGCGACAGCGACCACATTGACACCATAAGCCGAGCGAATGGCGTCAGTTGTCTCAAGAAGAGTTTCTTCACTGCGTCCGTTCAGCACGATATCGCATCCTGCCTCGGCCAGTGCTTCGGCGCAGGCGCGACCCAGACCTTTGCTGGAAGCGCATACGATTGCCTTGCGACCTTTCAAGCCCAAATCCACGGCTCGATCCTCTTTGCTTTTTAAAGGTCATGGAGACATGCCACCAAGCGCCAAGTGCAATCAACCGGATTCTGGTTGACGCGCTGATGTGTCCACTTTTCTCGACGCTCATTTGACCATTTTTCGGTGTTTTTCACGCACACTATTCGGTGATCGTGTTTTGCATGGGGCTGTCTGTTCGTCGGCCACTGTCATCTGCGCATTACAGTCCCGTCATAACTCTGTGACATGAATCAGGTTCTCTGCACGTAGTTTCAGGTTGCCATTGAGAGGGACAACCAAATGAGCACCGATGCAGCGCAGGCCAAGAAACTCCGGACGATTTTTATCTCGGATGTGCATTTGGGATCAAAGGCCGCGCAGGCCGATCTGCTTCTCGATTTCCTGCGCTACCATGATGCGGAAACGATTTTTCTGGTCGGCGATATCGTCGATGGCTGGCGATTACGGCGCAACTGGCACTGGCCGCAGGAACATAACGACGTTGTCCAGAAGCTTCTCCGTAAAAGCCGCAAGGGCACCAACATCATCTACATTGCAGGCAATCACGACGAGTTCCTGCGTAATTTTCAGGGAACGCATTTCGGCGGCATCGAAGTGATAAACCGCGCCATTCACGAGACGGCGGATGGCCGCAAGTTTCTGGTGATCCATGGCGATCAGTTCGACGTGGTGGTGCGCAATGCCCGTTTCATCGCTTATCTCGGCGACTGGGCCTATGACACGGCGATCTGGATCAACACGGCGATGAACCGTTTGCGCTCGCTCTTCGGGTTGCGCTACTGGTCGTTTTCGGCCTGGGCGAAATTCCGCGTGAAAAAGGCGGTCAATTTCATCGGCGAGTTCGAAACGGTGGTGTCCGAAGAGGCGCAGCGCATCGGTGTCGATGGCGTCATTTGCGGTCATATTCACCACGCCACCATCGAAAAGATGAACGATGTTGAATATATCAACACCGGCGACTGGGTGGAAAGCTGCACAGCGGTGCTGGAGCATTTCGACGGACGTATGGAACTGGTCAGTTGGACGGAAATGCGCGACGAAAAATCGTCCGGCGGCAGGGCTCTCGCTCACGATAATCGGGCCGACGACAACAGGATAGTCCGTCTGCCACGTCCTGCCCGTAGCGCGGCGAAAATTGCCGGATGAACAAGCTCCTCATCGTCACCGACGCCTGGCATCCGCAAGTCAACGGCGTTGTTCGGACACTGACCAAATGTCAGGATATGATGCGCGCGCGCGGTTACGAGGTGATTGTGGTTTCGCCACTCGACTATAAGTCGGTTCCGTGCCCGACCTATCCGGAAATCAGACTGGCGCTGACCACGCCCGGCGCATTTCGGCGGCGGTTGGCGCAAATGCAGCCTGACTATATCCACATCGCCACCGAAGGTCCGCTCGGCTACATGGCGCGACAGGCATGTCTGAAAAAGGGCTGGAGTTTCACCACCAGTTTTCACACGCGCTTTCCTGAATATGTTGCGGAACGCTTTCCGGTTCCCTTGAGCTGGAGCTATGGCTTTCTGCGGCGGTTTCACAATGCCGCATCGCATACGCTGGTTCCCACCCAATCCATTCTGGATGATCTGAAAGAGCGCGGTTTTACCGGCCTCAATCTGTGGACACGCGGCGTGGATCGCGGTGTATTCCATGCCCGCGCCAATGTGAGCCGCGATCTGCCGGAACCTGTTTTCATCTGTGTTGGACGCGTGGCGACGGAAAAGAACCTACCCGCCTTTCTCAGTCTCGATCTACCCGGCACCAAGCTGATTGTCGGTGACGGCCCGGCACTCGATGATCTGAAATCACGCTTTCCCGATGCGGTATTTGTGGGCAAGCGGGAAGGCGAGGCGCTGGCCGAAACCTATGCGTCGGCTGACGTGTTTGTTTTCCCGAGCCGGACAGACACGTTTGGCCTCGTGCTGCTGGAAGCAATTTCATCCGGTCTGCCTGTTGCGGCTTTTCCCGTACCGGGATCGAAAGACGTCATCGGCGCGACGGGCGCGGGTGTTCTTTCGGAAGACTTGCGCGCGGCCTGTCTGGCCGCGCTGGAGCTTGAGCCTTTCGATCCGGAACAGGTTCTAAAACCCTTCACCTGGGATGCCTGCGCAGACATCTTTGAAGAGGCTTTGACCTCCATAGCGGGCGGACAGCCCCCCGTTCGGGACTATCAGGCAGTTCAGCCCCAGACAGTCGCTTCCGGCGGATAAACAAGCGCGCCATCATAACGAAGGCCGGGTTCGCGGTCCTGTGCAAGGAGCAGTGGTCCGTCGAGATCGACAACCGTTGCCTTCTGGGCGAGCAGAACTGCGGGCGCCATGCCGAGCGATGTGCCCACCATGCAGCCGACCATGATCTTCAGGCCGAGCCCAATGGCCTTTTCGCGCATCACTAGCCCTTCGGTCAGCCCGCCTGCCTTGTCGAGCTTGATATTCACGGCATCATAGCGCTTGGCTAATTCTTCCAGACCCTCTGACGTGTGAACGCTTTCGTCGGCGCAAATCATGACCGGACGTTCGATCTGGCTCAGGATCGCATCCTTGCCAGCGGGCAGGGGTTGCTCGATGAGGATCACGCCCGCATCGGCAGCGGCGCGCATATTTTCGGCAATATTCGCATCGGTCCAGCCTTCGTTTGCATCGATGATGATGCGACTGTTCGGCGCTGCTGCGGCAACGGCGCGAATGCGTTCAATGTCGTTGTCGCCGCCCATCTTCACTTTGATCAGCGGATAATGCGCGACTTTAGCGGTCGATTCCGCCATTTCTTCCGGCGTGCCCAGCGAAACGGTAATCGCGGTCTCCAGCGGCTTGAACGCGCCGCCCAGCATATCGACAACACGTTTGCCGGTGGTCTTGGCTTCCAGATCCCACAGGGCGCAATCGACCGCATTACGGGCGGCACCGGCTGGCATCAGCGTCTGGATATCCTGACGTGTTGCACCATCTTCGATCTGTGCCCGGACGGCTTCGATTGCTGCCGTGACGCTTTCGATGCTTTCGCCATAGCGTGCATAGGGAACGCATTCGCCGCGCCCCTGATGTTCACCGTTGCCGATTGCACACACAACGACTGCTGCTTCGGTCTTCGACCCGCGCGAAATTGTGAATTTTCCGGCGATAGGGTAGCGTTCAACGAGGATGTTCAAGGTATTCTGCATGGAGAGCCTTCCGAATCTCAATCCCGAAAAGTTGATGGGCTTTTGGGATGAGATAGTGCGTGAGAGCGCGAAATTGGGGTATTCGTCTGATTCAACGGGCGGATGCTCCAATACGCTGTATTTCGGTCGTGTTACGACTCGTATATGAGGTTTGCCATGTTGACCGACACTGCTGACAAAGCAAGAGCCGCTGCGAATGTCGCGCCAAAGATCGATGTGGCCGATCAGGATGGCGTGCGTCTGGTTCGCCTGAGCGGACGCTGGGTTTCGCAGAGCGTTCATCTTGTCGACGACAAAATGCGCAGTCTCGAAAAAGTTGCGGGCGGCCAATCCACGCATATCGATGCTTCTGGCATTTCCGGCCTCGATACGGCAGGCGCGTGGCTTGTCGAGCGGCTGAGGCAGCGTCTCATCACCCAGAAGGCGGATGTTCAGCTTGAAGGTATCCGCGAAGCCTGGGCACCGCTGATGGACGAAGTCGGCGGTGCCGTCGAACGCGCGCTCGACGTTCCGCGCGCCAAGAAGCCATTCTTCGTTGTCGCGTTTCTGGCAGCGCTTGGTGGCGGTGTCGTCTCGATTTACAACGACTTCAAGATGTCGATGCATATTCTGGGCGCCACCATTCGCGGCGCGCAGCTGAAATATGGTCGTGGGAGCGGAATTCCGATTGCCGCCATCGTGACGCAGATGGACCGCATGGGCGTGGGTGCCATTCCCATTATCGTGCTGATGTCGACGATTGTGGGCGCCATTATCGCGCAGCAGGGCGCGTTTCAGCTTCGCTATTTTGGCGCTGAAATCTTCGTGGTCGATCTGGTTGGCATTCTGGTTTTGCGTGAACTGGGCGTGCTTTTGACTGCGATCATGATTGCCGGTCGTTCCGGCAGCGCCATCACGGCCGAAATAGGCTCCATGAAAATGCGCGAGGAAACCGCCGCGCTGACCGTCATCGGGCTCAATCCCGTTGGCGTTCTGGTGTTTCCGCGCCTTGTTGCGCTCGTCATCGTGCTGCCGCTGCTGACCATCATTTCCAATCTGGCGGCACTGGTTGGGGCAGGCGGTGTTGCGTGGTTCTATTCCAATATCTCGCCGGAGGCCTTTATCAGCCGTCTGCATGATGCCGTGGCGCTCAACACTTATTTCGCCGGTTTGATCAAAGCGCCATTCATGGCGATGATTATCGGTATTCTTGCTTCGGTCGAAGGTATGAAGGTCGGCGGAAGTGCAGAATCACTTGGACGCCGGGTCACAGCATCGGTGGTGAAGGCTATTTTTGTGGTTATCGTTGTCGATGGCATGTTTGCGATGTTCTACGCAGCGATCAATTTCTAGAATTTTGTATGGCCGTTGTTTTGTTTGGGTTCTTTGAGACACAGTTACACAAAAAACTGATCCTGCATTGGCCTTCCGCTGTTCAGTCGGAAGCGCGGCTCGGTTAAAGAATAGATATGGAGAACGGTATCGACGCAGAGTCGCAACCACAGCAGGACGATGGCCACCACACGGCGATACCGATGATTTCGGTGCGCGACGTGACGGTGTCGTTTGGCCGTGCGCCGGTGCTCGATAAGCTGTCCCTCGATATCTACAAGGGCGAGGTTCTGGGCTTCATCGGTCCGTCGGGATCGGGCAAGTCGGTGCTGATGCGCACCATTTTGGGCTTGAACAAGAAGCAGTCCGGCGAAATCGAGATTCTTGGGCGCAATATCGATCACCTCAATGAGCTGGAAAAAATGGCCATCGACATGCGGATGGGCGTTCTTTTCCAGCATGGCGCGCTGTTTTCGGCGCTCAACGTGCTTGAAAATATTCAGGTGCCGATGCGCGAATATCTCGATCTGTCGCCAAAGCTGATGGATGAGCTGGCGCGACTGAAGATCGATCTTGTGGGACTGAAGCCGGATACGGCAGAGAAATTTCCGTCGGAACTTTCCGGGGGCATGATCAAGCGCGCCGCTCTGGCACGTGCGCTGGCGCTCGATCCGGATATCGTCTTTCTTGACGAGCCCACCTCGGGTCTCGACCCTATCGGCGCCGCGGAATTCGATGAATTGATCGCGAATTTGCGCGATACGATGGGCTTGACGGTCTATATGGTCACGCATGATCTCGATAGCCTGTTTGCGATCTGCGACCGCATAGCGGTTCTGGGGAACAAAAAAGTGCTCGTCAGCGGCACGATAGAAGACATGCTGCATGTAGACGATCCATGGGTTAAATCCTATTTTCGGGGCAAGCGTGCGCGCCAGATCGATACTTCGGCGCCATCAAGACGGCGGCCCGGCAGCCGCTTGCAGACGGGATAAGATATGGAAACAAAAGCCAATTACGTTCTGGTCGGGGTTTTCACGCTGCTTGTCAGCCTGCTGGCTTTCGGATTCGTGTACTGGATTGCGCGCTTCGGCGAGGCCCGCGATTCCATTCCTATGGATGTGCGCATTCCCGGCTCCGTGACGGGCCTGACTGTCGGCAGTCAGGTTCTCTTCAATGGTATCAAGGTTGGCGATGTCCGTCGTCTGCGCCTTGATGAGAGCAACCCGGAAATGGTTATCGTGCAGACGCGCGTGAATGGCAGCACGCCGATCACGCGTTCGACGGCTGCAACGCTCGGCTTTCAGGGCCTGACCGGACAGGCCTATATCGAACTGAAGGGCGGCAGCCTGGACGAGCCTAACCTGCTGACCGAAGCGGCGAAGGAGGATACCGTCGCGCGTATCGACGCCGATCCATCTGCGGTCAACAATCTCCTTGCCACCGCGCAGGATATTTTCGGACGTGCCAACACTGTGCTGGGCGAGCTGGAAGGCTTTGTCAAAGAAGCGCGTGGTCCTCTGACCGACACGATCAACAACACCAAGACATTCACCGACGCACTGGCCAAAAACGCCGATGTGCTTGACGAACTGGGTTCCAACACCGGAAACATCAAGCAGATCATCGAGGATGCCAAGGAAACAATGGCGCGGCTCAATGCGGCTTCGGTGCGCGTTGACGGCATTCTGGCCAAGACCGACAAGCTTCTGTCTACGGACGATAAGGACGGTGTGGTGGCGCAGGCCAAGGCGACGCTCGAATCCATTCGCCAGACCTCGGACAATCTCGACAAGCGCCTCGGACCGATTGCAGATAATTTGCAGCGTTTTTCAGGTCAGGGTTTGCGCGACGTGCAGTCGGTGGTCGTGGATAGCCGCCGCTCCATACAGCGTATTGAGCAGGCCATCACAGATCTAGAACGCAACCCGCAGCGTCTGATTTTCGGCGGGCAAGGCAGTGTACCCCAGTATAACGGAAGGGCGCGTCATTGATTTTCTTAAGCGGAAATTCGACAGGTGGGACGAATGGCTTGAAATCGCGCTGCAAGATTGGTGCCGTGGGTTCGGTTTCGCTCTTGCTGGCGGCGCTTCTCGCGGGCTGTGGGACGACACCTCTCGATACATTCAATCTGAGCGCGCCGAAACCTGCTGTTTCGTCGCCGAGCCGCAAGAGCCTACAGTTGCTGGTTCCGACACCAACAGCATTGAAGGCGCTGGACAGCGAAAACATCGTTATCAGCTCAGCGCCGGGTTCCATCGAGTATCTGAAGGGCGCACAATGGGGCGACAGGCTGACGAATATCGTCCAGTCTCGCCTTGTCCAGGCCTACGAGAATACCGGCGTGTTTGGCGGTGTTGGGCGTCCGGGTGATGGTCTGGCGATCAATTATCAGATCCTGACTGATCTTCGCATGTTTGGCGTTCAGGTTAGCGGCGGTTCCAGAACGGCTGTTGTGGAACTCGCCATCAAGCTCATGAACGACAAGACCGGTGAAGTGCGCTCCACACGCGTGTTTCGGAATTCCGCACCGGTCAGCGGCACCGGCAATGCGGCTTATGTGAAGGCGCTTGATGCAGCCTTTGATCGTACGGTGAATGAAATCGTCAGCTGGACGGTTTCATCGCTGTAAACCACGCAAATGCAGAATAGATGATTTGAAATGAAAAAAGCGGGGCTTAACCCCGCTTTTCTTTTGTCCGGCTGTAGCAGCCAAAGCACGCCGGATTTCGGTCTTATCAACCCATCGCCGCGTTGCCACGTTTGTTAGTCTCACTTCCTTTCGGAAAAGAAAAAACGCGGCCCGAAAGCCGCGTTCTGAATTGCGTGTGGCCTGGTGCCTGATTAGCGCAGGCGACCGCTGGCATGGGCCAGCATGGTGTAAACCTTGCCGGTGTCGGACGTCAGATAGGTCTGCGTCACCATATTATCGCGGTCGTTACGGGCGACGTCTTCGAGCAGACGCTGGAAGTCGTCCATGTAGCGGTCCACGGCGCGGCGGAATTCGCCATCCGTCTGATACTTGCGCTTGATGTCGTCAAACGTCTGCTGGCCCTTGAGCGTGTACAGGCGACGGGTGAAGACGTTGCGCTCGCCACGGCGGTAGCGGTCCCAAAGTTCAACCGACGCTTCATGATCGATTGCACGGGCGATATCGACCGAAAGCGAGTTCAGCGATTCAACCACATGGCTTGGCGAACGCGGAGCGGCGGTTGGCTGCGCCTTGGGCTGGACGGCTTCTTCTTCTTCACGCGATGCGCGGGCAAGGAGATCGGAAACCCAGCCGCGAGGCTTGTCAGTGGTAGCGGCAGGTGCCGATGCAGCCGGAGCTTTTGGCATTTCAACCGGGTGCTGGCGCACCGCAACATCAGCCTTTGGGGCTGGTGCAACTGGCGCCTGAACAGGGGCCGGGCGCTGTGCAGCTGGCGCCGGACGCGAAACCGTACGGTCTGCGCGGCTTTCACCAACATCGACCAGACGGCCAGACTTGTTGACGATTTCAGCCAGTTCCTTAAGCGCGCTGATCTGCTCGCTGACGGCCTTGCGCATGGCAGTCGTCGTTTCCTTGGCTTCAGCAGGCATGTCGAGAACGCCGCGCTTCAGCTCACCACGCGTGGTGTTGAGCTCGGTGCGGATTTCGCCAGCGGTGCGGCGGATATCGTCGGTTGCCGCCGAGAACTTCTGCGCTGCCTGCTCGACGATTTCCGAAACGCTTTCGCGCATCTTTTCCGCCGAGGCGCGGGTCTGGCCTTCTGCGCGCTGGAATGCCGAAGCAACCAGAGTTTCGAAGGACTGCATCAGCTTCTCGATGCCTTCCGACTTCTCGACAAGGCCGGAAGCCAGCTTGTCGAGCGCCTGCTGGCGGTCGGACAGCGTGGAGACAAGACCGTTCTGCGCCGAATTGATCATGTCGGAGGCCGAGGAAAGAACCTTTCCATGGTCTTCGAAACGGTCGGCAATGTCGGCAATCTGCGAGAGGGTGCTGTCGGAAAGCGCACGCAGCGTACCGATATTCGTGTCGATCAGGCCGGTCGAGGCCTGGAACATCTGCGCAGCGCGATTGGTGTTTTCAACGAAGCTCGACGTGGTGTCGACGAGGCGTCCATCAATATCCGTCAGATTGCGCGTTGCAGCGTCGATCAGCTTGCCAAGCTCGCCATTCGAAGTGGAGAGGCGGTCGATCAGCTCGCTGACATTGTCGGAGAGACCGGCCTTTGCCTGCTGAACGGCTGCAATGGTTTCTGCCGTGCGGTTTGCCAGTGCGTTGACCAGAGCGGCGTTTTCCGAACGCAGGCGGTCGGTTGCGGCATGGGTTGCTTCTTCAAGCTGCTGTGCCAGACCGCGTCCGCTATCGGCAAGACGCTGGACCAGCGGCTCAGCCGTATCGTTGAGGATCTTGGTGATTTCCTGCGAGCGGGCCGAGAGAACCGCATTGAGTTCACGCGTGCGCTCTTCAAGGGTAACAGCCGTCGTATCCGTGACCTGCGCGATGCGGGCTTCCACGGAGCCGAGTTCCATCGTGATGCGCGAACCAATGTCGCCCAGACGGGTGGCAATCGCGTCGGCGCGTTCCGCAAGGCGGGCTTCGGTGCCTGCCAAATTGTCGGCAACGCTGACCGAAAAGCTCTCGCTGTGACCAGCAAGGGTTTCGCTCGTCTTCGATGCCGTATCGGCGATGCGGGCCTCGATGGCGCTGAGTTCACCGGTGAGGCGGTTTTCGATGGCTTCAAGGCCGCTTGCAATCGCGCCAGCGCGCTCATTGAGGCGGATTTCGGTGCCCGCCAGATTATCGATAACGTTCGCAGCGAAAGCCTCGCTGTGACCGGCAAGGGTCTCGCTTGTCTTGGTTGCGGTGTCAGCGATGCGGGCTTCGATAGAACCGAGCTCGCCGGTGAGGCGGGTTTCGATATCGCCGAGGCGTCCGGCAATCGCATCGGCGCGCTCGCCCAAGCGTGCTTCCGTGCCCGACAGATTGTCGATCAGGCGCGCGCTGAATGCTTCGCCGAAGCCATCCAGAGCCTGACCGGCCTTTGCTGCTTCTGCGGAAAGCGTGCTTGCCGCTTCGCCGATCTTCTCACGCAGCGAGCTTGCAACAACACCGGCGCTTTGTTCCAGTGCGCGGCGAACATTGTCGACGCCGATGGATAGCGCCTTTTCCATGGTCTGCGTGCGTTCTTCGATAATACCAGTCTGGCCAGCGAACGCATCGTTGATAATAGCGCTGCTATCCGCAATGACGTTTCGCAGGTTGGCTGTGTGCTCTTCAATCGCACCGTTCTGACTGGCGAATGCCTGGCCAATGACGGAACCGCTTTCGGCGATGACACTGCGGAGATTGGCCGTGTGTCCTTCGATAATGCCGGTCTGGCCTTCGAACGCCTGACCGATTGCCGAAGCACTGTCGGCAATCGCGCCGCGCAGATTGGCGGTACGCTGATCCAGAACATCGCTATGGTCTTGCAGCGACTGGTTGAGCGAGGCAGTGCTGTCGCTCAGCGTTGCGCGGATTGCTGCGGCACGTGTTTCAATCGTCTGCTCATGGCCGTTCAGAATGTCGACCAGCGAGTCGTTATGGTTGCTCAGGACAGCACGCAGGCCGCTTGTGCGTTCCTCAACCTGACGAACATGGTCGCCAAGCGTTGCTTCGAAAGCGTCGCGTCCAGCGGCAATGGACTGGCCGAGCGTTGCCGCGCGTTCGTCCAGAATGCGCGCCAGCGAAGACTGATTGTCGGCAATCAGGGCCTGAAGCGAGTTGACGCGGTCATCGAATGCACGTGCCATGATTTCGCGATTTTCGTTGAAATTATCGCGCATTGCCGCCGTGCGCTCATCCATCAGCTGAGCAAGCATGGCCTGATTGCCGGTGATGACCGTATGCAGCGCGGAAGCGCGCTCTTCCAGCGAGCGAGCGTGATCGGCAAAGCTTGTATCCAGCTGTGCCGAATGGCTCGCCATTGCCTGCTGCAGCGCATTGGTGCGCTCAGCCAGAATGGCCGCATGGTTATCCGCGACGGAGTTGAGCGCCGATGCGCTACCGTCAATCGCATTGCGGATGTCATCGGTGCGGGCTGCCAGCGTATCGGCATGTCCGCGAATGACTGCCGACACGCGGTCGGTTTCGCCTTCGAGCGAAGCAGCCAGCACATCGCGGCTTTCTGCCAGCTTACCTGCAAAGGCGGCTGCCTTTTCACCGAGAAGATTGCCGACGCTTTCACCGATAGAGGTCAGATCGTCGCTGATCTTCGTCTTGGTTTCGTCGATCATCGAGCTCAGCGAAGCGCGACCGCCGGAGAAGGTCTCGGCAATTTCACGGGTGCGGGCGATGAGGTTCTCGTTGATCTGACGCGAGCGTGTTTCCAGAGCGGCGTTGAGCTTCTCTGTGCTGCTGTCAAGTGCATGAGCGCGTGCCTCAAACTCGGAAAGCAGGGCATGACCGCGTTCGGACAAGGTGCCTTCCAGATTGGCAAGGCGCGTGTCGAATTCGCTGACCATCGATTGCGTCGAGCTGCCAAGCAGATTGGCAATGCCAGCGGCGCGTTCATCGAGAGCCGTCGTGAAGCGTTCGGAGATCGTGCGGGACTGTTCGTCCAGCGTTGCGATACGCGTATCGAGCAGATTGGCAAAAGCCTCGCCCGAGGTCGTGATGCGCGAACCGATGTCACCCGTGCGGGTTTCGATGGCTTCGGCAATGGAGCTGCCGCTCTCATTGATGCTGCCGATTAGACGTTCGCCGGATTCGCTCAACAGCGAGCTGAGCTGCTGGGAAGCAGACAGAACATTATCGCGGATGATGTTGGATGCGCTCGACAGTTCTTCCTTGAGCTGTTCGTGGGCGCCGGAAATCGACGAGCGAACGCGTTCAGCGTGGCTGACGACGGCTTCGCGCTCATTGCCCAGATCGCCGACCAGCGAACGGATGCGAACTTCATTATCGCTATAGGCGCGTTCAAGCTGATTGACCTCGGACTGAACGAGGGTTTCCAGCTCGACGGCGCGGGCGAGTGTGCGCTCGATGCCTTCGTTCATGGCAGCCACTTCGCGACGCACAGCCTGGCTCAGCGTCGAAACACGATCAGCCGATACGGCTTCGGGCTGAAGCAGCTTCATCGCCGCTTCAGACATGCTGCGTGCGGCGTTGTGCATTTCCTGCGCGCGCTTCACAAGCTGCGCAAAGCCCCAGAACATGGCAACGGGCAGGGCGACGCCTGCAACCACACCAATGCCTGCGGGCGAGGTGAAGAAGTTCTTGGTGGCCTCAAGGCTGGAGAAAACAGCCGGATCGATGGCCTTGCCGAGTGCGACGCCACCGGCTGCCCACAAAACGCTGATGGCTGTGGTGGTCCAGTAAAGCTTGGATGTGCGCTCGGTCACGCGGCGCGGCGCGGTTGCGATAGCACGATCGTTGCGCGAATCATCGTTGGCGGGTGTGCGTGCGGCAGGCGCTGCAACGCTGACGGTCGCTGCCGGTGCAACAGGGCGCAGGATTGCTTCCGGCGCTTCCGGCACATCTGCTACCTGAGGCGAAGGAGCGGCTTGCGTCGTGTCGGGCTTGATCGGGGTCGGCTTATGCGGCGTATTGGCGACGATCTGCTGCAGGGGCTGCTGTGTGGAAGACACGGCCTTGACCACCGGCGGTACGGGTGGTGCTGCAGGCGTGGCGATAACGGATGCAGAAACGATCGGAGCGACCTTGGTTTCGGCTGCCACGGCTGCGACCTTTTCGGGTTCAGCGGCTTTCGTCTTCTGTTCCGCGACCAGCTCTTCAGCGGCGCGCGAAATCTGCTCTTCCAGATCGTCGACCGAAAAACTCTCGTCGAACGCACTTAAATCCATATCGATATCGAGATCATCGCCGAAGTCGATGTCGAGTGCCTGTTCTAGTGCCTTTTCAACCTCAAGGTCGAGCTTTTGTGCCTTGGATTTGGAAGCCATTGTTCGCCTACCTCGTACTCAATTACCGTGACGGCCGGATCGTCAAAGAGCCGTTACTAAACTTTATCCGCCATTTTGCATCGTATCGGCTCGGTCCTGTTAAGGAAATAGGCGACACCCGCTGATGCCTAAAACTTTAAATACAAGGTTAACAGAAAACGCTTGGGTTCATAAAAATGCGGTGTTTTCGGGCTTTTTGCAATTATCAGCAAGTTGTGGAAATCAGCAGGGGTCGCTTTTTGCAGTTCGAAAGGCGATGCAAATTCGTTAACAAAATTGCTCGTATCTCGAATTCGATATCCGATAGCGCAATTATAAGCTGTATTTGCCGGGTGCAGGATTCGTCCATCCGACATGTCTGCATTCCCATCTTGTCATCATATGCCGCAAACTTGCGCAACGGCAAGGCGGAGTTTTGCAGAAAACCCATTATATCGGCGCTTGCGCACCGCTTATACATTATAAAACACGGCATATTGGCGCAGTTGGGCTTAACGGGGCTCTTGCAGTTGAAACTAAGGCCGGAACGCCGTATCTGCCATTGCGAGATTATGCGTGCAGATCCCAATTTCAGGTGATCCATCGCAAGGGATAAAAGATCGCGTGGCTTCACGCGTTTCAAGGAATGAAAATGACCAAGATCGTATTCGTATCTGCTGACGGCGCGACACGTACCGAAGTTGAGGCCGATAACGGTTCCAGCGTGATGGAAGCGGCCATTCGCAATGGCATTCCGGGCATCGACGCCGAATGCGGTGGCGCATGCGCCTGTGCTACCTGCCACGTCTATGTTGATGAAGAGTGGACGGAAACGGTTGGCGGGCCTGATCCGATGGAAGAAGACATGCTGGATTTCGCCTATGAGGTGCGTCCAACTTCGCGTCTGTCCTGCCAGATCCGCGTGACCGATGAGATCGACGGTCTCGTCGTTCAGGTGCCGGAACGCCAGAACTAAGAAAATGGCGGCTGCTCCGGGGATCGTTATAAAGAATGATATAGCGATCATCGGGGCAGGGCCTGTTGCACTTTTCGCCGTATTCCAGCTCGGCCTGTTCGGGTTCAGATGTCAGCTTATCGACGCGCTGGATCGGCCGGGCGGACAATGTTCCGCCTTCTATCCCGACAAGCCAATCTTCGATATTCCGGGTTTCCCCACGATCATGGGCGACGAGCTGGTTTCCCGGCTCCTGGAACAGATCGCGCCCTACGAACCCACATTCCATTACGGTCAGACCGTCACGACGTTGGAACGCGCTGGAGATCGCCTTGTCCTGACGACGGCCAACGATGCTTCATTTGCGGCGGATGCCGTGGTGATCGCTTCGGGTCTCGGTGCTTTCGGACCGGATGGCCAGATCGTGCGGCCCGATCCATTGGCCGAAATCGCTTTGGAAAGGGCTGGCAATGCCATTGCTGTCGCACCTGAAACTTTCGCGACCTCACAGCCCGATATCTATGCGATTGGCGATGCCTGCCATTATCCGGGCAAGCTGAAGCTAATCCTGTGCGGTTTTCATGAAGCCGCCCTCATGACGCAGGCTGTGCGCAAGAGGTTGCATAAAGCCGGATCGTAGGAATCAGCGCGGCAGTT
Source organism: Ochrobactrum sp. C6C9 (assembly GCF_022627935.1). NCBI lineage: Bacteria > Pseudomonadati > Pseudomonadota > Alphaproteobacteria > Hyphomicrobiales > Brucellaceae > Ochrobactrum > Ochrobactrum sp. C6C9. Next base: position 180,579 of record NZ_JABXGB010000006.1, read on the forward strand.
GATTCATCTTTTCAAGACGATAGGTCAGCAGCCGCTCGAAGCGCTTTTCAAAATTGATGGTCTCGACGCGGTCGAAGCGTTGCTGCGCTTCGTCATGGGCTTCCATCAGTCGGGCGGTGATCCTGTCGATATCCTTGCGCAAAACGGCGCAGTCCGAGCGGGTGGGGAGGGCGCGGATCTGTCGTTCCATCTCGCTGGCATGGCTGCGCGCGATGACGATATGACTTTCCTCGTGACGGCGAATGTCCTGATAGAGCGTGTCCCAGATCAGCGCCAGTTCCGCTGTCGCCTTGCGGCGCTGCGCCCAGCGCGGCAGCGAGACTTTCGCGTGAACATTGACATAGACGTCCTGCACCTTGCAGGCCTTGCCCGGCGCACGACCATAGCGGACTTTGGCGTCGAATCGGATTTCAGCGGCGCCAGGATGATGCTGTCCTGTTTTCTTCAGAAAGGGGCCGCTGCGGGAGAGCGCCTTGTCGAGTTCGGCAGCTGTCTTGCCATTGACGGTGTAATATTTGAATTCACGGAAGATCGATGCGGCGTCGGCCTGAGATGCAAGGATTGCAAGAGCTGCGCCAAAAGCCAGAATCCGCTTTTTGAAAATCATATTCTGGCACCTTTTTCCTAAACTCGGAATAAACTCATATTTTGCCGTCGCAGCATGGCATGCAAACGTCAAGAGAACTATAACGCTTTGGTTAAATGACATTCGGCCAGCTTGGTTGCATCGCGGGCCTTAATTAGCATCTATACAGGAATATCCGGAAATGACGAAAATCTGGCAATTGGCTCACGGGCGCAGCCTTGAGTTCGGGGAAAAGTCCGTAATCATGGGCATTCTCAACATTACGCCGGATTCCTTTTCCGATGGTGGGCATCACAATGAATTCGAAACGGCGCTTGCCGCTGCCGGAAAGATGCTCGAGGACGGCGCCACCATCATTGATGTTGGCGGTGAATCGACGAGGCCGGGCGCTGAGAGCGTCGATGCCGCAACAGAGGTGGCCCGCGTCGTGCCGGTCATCCGGGCGCTGACGGAACGTTTCGGCTGCATCATTTCAGTCGATACGTATCGGGCTTCAACGGCCAGAGCGGCGGTGGAGGCTGGCGCGCATATCGTCAACGATGTCTGGGGGTTGCAGCGCGAACCGGCTATTGCCGATGTTGCCCGCGAGACGGGCGCAGGGCTTGTCATCATGCATACGACACGCGAGCGGGAAACCGATCCCGATGTCATCGAGGATCGCGCCTTTTTTCTAAAAAAGTCGCTGGAGATTGCCGCTGCGGCAGGCATTGATCGATCCCGCATCATGCTTGATCCGGGTTTCGGTTTCGGCAAGACCGTGGAGGAGGATGTGGTTTTGATGGCACGGATGGAGGAACTACATCGTTTCGGCTATCCGTGGCTGGTGGGCACATCGCGCAAACGCTTTGTGGGCACGATCACGGGCGAGACCGACCCTTTGAAGCGTGATATAGCTACGTCTGCGACCTCGGTTGCGTTGCGACTGGCGGGAGCCGACATCTTTCGCGTTCACAATGTCGCTTTTAATAGAGACGCACTTGCGGTTGCGGATGCTATCCTGCAAGTGAAGCGCAGCGAGAATATGAGAAAGTGAAGCCGTGTACACGATCCGGATTATGAATTGCGCATTCTTTGCGCACCACGGCGTGTTCGATGAAGAACACAAACTCGGTCAGCGTTTTTATGTCGACGCCATTCTGGATGTCGATCCCGGCAATGCGCTGGAAAGCGATGATATTGAAGGGACCGTCCATTATGGAACGGCTTTCACGGTGATCGAGGAAATCATCACCGGTCGCCAGCGCTATCTGATCGAAACGCTGGCGCTTGATGTCGCCAAGGCTCTGAGCAAGCGGTTTCCGCAGATCAAGCGCGCCGAAATCACCATTCGCAAGCCCAATGCGCCAGTGCCGGGTGTTCTGGATCATGTTGAGGTCACGGTGGTTCATCCGCAGTGAGTGCAGTCGCAGGACCCTATCGCGCCTGGCTTGGCCTCGGCGGGAATATTGACGACCCCGTTCTTTCGATGGGCAGCGCACTGCGCATGCTGGATGCGCGCGCGGATACGAGTGTGGTCGCGGTTTCACCCGTTTATCGCACCCCGCCATGGGGCAAGACCGATCAGGCCTGGTTTCACAATGCCTGCGCCGAGCTGCAAACCACGCTCGAACCGCTGGAACTGATTGCGACATGTCTCGACGTGGAGCGCTCGCTGAAACGCGTGCGGCTGGAGCGTTGGGGGCCGCGCATCATCGATATCGACATTCTGGCCATGCATGATGCTGCCGGGCAGCCTGTTGCGATGGCGCTGCCGGAACTCCAGTTGCCGCATCCGCGCATGCAGGAGCGGGCATTTGTGCTTGTGCCACTCAGCGATATCGCACCATCCTTGAAAGTCGCCGGGCGAACGGTTGCAGAATGGAAAGCGGACGTTCCATCATCCGAAATAGAAAAAGCCCGCACGGATGCGGGCTGGTGGAACCAATAAAACTGTAAAAGTCAGTTCTTGGCGATGCTGCCGACGGCGACATTATCAATGCGCTTGAGGCTCATGCCGATAACCGGAACGAGTTCCTTTTCGACACGCACCGACACGGTGACATTCATCGTGTTCTGATCGGAAATACGGGCCAGCATGGCGCCGTTCAGCTGTTTGCGATTGAGGCCGAACACCATCTTGTTGCCGCTGACGGAACCGGACGTAACGTCGAGGCCTTTGCCTTCCGACCCATCATTGAACTTGCCGGAATAGCCGGAGCCGACGCGGGTGACGGTAGCCTTCATGGGCTGCGAAAAGACGCCGACGCGGCAGCTGCCATCCAGCGTCATGCCAACGGCATCATCCGGTGTGGTGCCAGCAAGATTGCAGACGAATTTGGTGCCCTTGTACTTGCCGGCAACGATTTCGCCCGGGCCGGACCACTGGCCTTCGATCGTCTGGAAAAACTGCTTGTCCTTGTCTGCGGCCAGAACCGGCGCAGCGGAAAGCGAGACGGGCAGCAGCGTCAGGCAGGCAGCGATGCAATTCTTCATATTCGGCTCTGTCCCGGAATTTGCGACCTTTACTGGACGCCATTCCTAATCGTTGTTGGTCAGTATGTCACGACCGAATGTCGTGTCATACGCTGCAAAAAGCCGGAATAACCGGCACTATCAGAAACAATCGGACTGGATGGGCACACCGAAACAGGATTGTGCCAAACGACCAGATCACGCGATTCTGACGCAGGATTTCTATCCGCTAATAATCGTCGCGAATGGTTAACGCTTGGTTTTCATCGGGCTGGAAGTCAGTGGGTTTTCCGGGAAAAAACTCATGGTTTGGCCTTGGTCGCTGCGGCCTTGCCAGACCTGGGCGCGGCGTTTCGGTCGCCATTGACGCGCGCCAGATCGCCGATGAAATCGCTGATACCGGGGCGCTTTTCAGCGTTAAACGGGAAGGGGCGCACGACCTCCATCGCCGCTATGCCGATCCGCGCCGTCATGAGGCCGTTCACCACGCCTTCGCCGAGCTTGGCCGACAGCCGCGACGCCAGACCCTGCCCGACCAGTTGCTGAATCACGCTGTCGCCCATGGCAATGGTGCCAGTGACGGCCAGATGGGCGAGAACGCGCCGCGCGAGCTTGATAAAGCCAAGCGTGCCGGGCCTGCCGCCATAAAGCTGCGACAGTCTGCGAATGAGCCGCGCCGATTCAAAAATCACATAGCCAATATCGACAAGCGCCCGCGGGCTGATCGCCGTCACAATCGATACGCGCTTCGACGCGTTGAGAATGAGCGCGCGCGCTTCACGGTCGAGCGGGCGCAGAATTTCCGTTTCCGCGAGTCGGATCAGATCGCGCCCATCGATGATGTCGTCGGTCAAACCGTCCAGAAGCTGACGTCCACGCGCCGTTTCCGGCAGGTTGGCCGCAATGGCGCGCAATTCATCGACCGCTTTGCGCGCAGCCGCCATGTCATCGCGCTCTGCGGCGTCCGCCGCATCCCTGCGCAAATGCTGCACGGAGGCGAGGCGTCTCAGGGCCAGCAATTCACGGGTTATGATGGCGATGAAAGCGGCGAGGGCGACGAGTGCTACCGCCAGAGCGGTCCAGCCGAGCCAGCCTGCACGGGCAAAAAGCGCCTGAATGAGATCTTCGGTCCAGATGCCAACGGCAAAAGAAACCAGAACACCCAGTGCGCCGGTCAATATCTTGCCGAGCGACCATCCGCCAAACCAGCCCTTGCGCTTCGGTGCTTCGAAGGCTGGATCAAGAACTTCGAGTTCGGCGGCTTCTTCGTCGCTGAGTTCGAAAATATCCGGCTCTACGACGATCTGCTCCAAATCTTTGACGGCACGGGGTCGGCGCGGCGTCTCGTCAGGCGCTTCCGGTACCGGTTGAACGCGTGGCTGGGGGGCAACCTTGAAGGAGGTCGGTTTGCGCGGTGTGTCATCGCTCATGCCAGACGATCTCCGATCAGGAACTGAAGGGCGCGGTCGAGCCTTATATGAGGAAGCGATAGCGTCACACCCTCGGCGGTGCGTTCAAGGCGCGGGGGGCGGAACCGCACGAAGCGAATGGCAGGGTCTTCCGGTGTGGAAACCTGTTCAAAGATCGCATTAGGATTCTTTGGCAAGTCTCCAGGAAATATAGCTGTTTCTGTTTCACCATCGAAAACATCGCCGTCGATACGTTCGCCCTTGAGAGGCGTCCCGACGATGACCGGAAGAACCTCTTTTCCCTGTGTCACAGTCGCTTCGCGGGTTGCGCGCACGGCTGCCATGGCCAGAACATCGATGTCTGCGCCCGAAAAATTGGCGCGCTCGATGGCGCGTTCTACAAGACGACGTACAATGGCCTGCAAACGATCATGGCTTTCATGATGCAGATGGTCGGCCTTGGTTGCGGCCACCAGAATTCGCCCGATACGGCGCTGGATAAGGCCGGTCAGCAGATTGGAGCATCCGGGACGGAAACAGGACAGGATATCGGTCAGTGCACGTTCGAGGTCCGCCACCACGGCGCCTCCGGCATTCATGGCCTGCATCGCGTCGATCAGCACGATCTGGCGGTCCAGCCGAGCAATATGCTCGCGAAAGAACGGTTTCACGACATAGGTTTTATAGGCCTCATAGCGCCGTTCCATCATGGCCGCGAGCGATCCGGCCTTGATGTCTTCAGGTGCAAGGTTGGGTAGTGGCGCAAAGGTCAGCGCAGGCGAGCCATCAAGATCGCCAGGCATCAGGAAGCGACCGGGCGGCAGGGTGGACAATGCGCGTTCGTCCGCTTTTCCGGCCCGCAGATAGGCGGTAAAACTTTTTGCCAGCCGCTGCGCCGTCAGTTCATCCGCCTTTTCGGCTGGATCGACCGAGGCGGCATCCGCCAGCCACGGCTGCGCCAGATCGATATGGGTCGGTTCGTTGGCCAAGGCGAAGGAATCTGCGCTGAATTCGGCATAGTTCTTGCCGAGCAGTGGCAGATCGAGCAGCCATTCGCCGGGATAATCGACAATATCGACCGAGAGTCGTCCGGGAGACAGCCATCGCCCCCATGCTGATGCGGTTTCATACTCAATGGTCAGACGAAGCTGCGAAATGGCACGAGTGGAATCCGGCCAGACGCGTTCGTCGATAAGCGCCGACAGATGTTCTTCATATTGAAAACGCGGAACAGCGTCGTCTGGCTGCGGCTCAAGAAGCGCGCGGGATATCCGCCCCGACTTATACGCTTCGAACATCGGCAGCCTGCCGCCATGAACGAGATTATGGACCAGTGCAGTGATGAAAACCGTTTTACCGGCGCGGGACAGGCCCGTCACCCCAAGGCGCAGCGATGGAGAAAGAAGCCCGGTCGCCCGTTCCGTCAGTGTGTCCAGTGCGATTTTGGCTTCGTCGCCGATGCTGGTAAGCTTTGCCAATGATGTCCTCGCAGGGTGAATCCCGGTTCACGTATAAATAAGATGACGAACCCTTTTCGCAAGACGAAGGCGCGTCAGGATCCCGTTCAAGCTCACGGCTGCGGAAAACTTTCAAGAAATCCGTGTTCGCGGCTGAGATCGCTCAGCTTTTCAGAAAAAATGATTGTTGCGAGGGCGGCGGTGGGGAAACCGGCATGCAGACGGTCAAGGCTCTCCCGGTCGCCTTTGGCGCACAAGGCAAGCGCCAGATCTTCCATGCTCGGATTATGCCCGACCAGCATCAGCGTCTCGACATCGCCATGCGCGCGAACGGAGCGCAGATATTCCGCTGCGCCGCCGCTATAGATTTCGTCGTCTATGATGGTTTCGACCTCGACGCCCAGCCTTGTCTGCAGGCCGAAGGCGGTTTCCCGCGTACGGCAGGAGCCGGAAAGCACCACGCGGTCAGGCAGAAGGCCTGTCGCGCGCATCGCCTCGGCGAGCCTGTCGAGCGCGTTGTGGCCTTCCACATCCAGCGGCCTGTCGTAATCCTTCATTCCGGGCTTTGCCCAGACGGCTTTGGCATGTCGTAGGAGAAGCAAGCGACTCATCTGTACCGTCCCGAACGTGGCTACACAGATGTTTTGCCATGATTTTCGCTAAAATGCGCGGTTGCTGCGTCATGTGGCGTAATTTTCCACCGTTGCCTGACGTTTTTCACAGCGGATTGGTGCTGATTTATTGGGCATAATAGAGCAACGGTAACGGAATTGCTGAGATCATGTTTCCCGTTGCAATCTATTTTTAATCCTCGGTGTCATCTTCCAGACATAATGGCCGGAGTATCTGTTGCGCGCGCCATTTGCACAAATTTTTTGCAAATACACACAAAATTGATGCACTAAAAAGTAGTGGGATACGTTTCTTTGATGTTGTGTCGACTGGACGATGGACTTATATAACCGCACGCGTCTCCTAGATGTGGGGTGATTCAGAATGAGTGAATTAATCGACCTTGACTATAGGCCCACTGAAGACGAACCGTTCATGAATGAACGGCAGAAGTCTTACTTCCGAGCGAAACTAATCGCCTGGAGGAATGATATTCTTCGCGAAGCGCGTGAAACGCTTGATGCGCTACAGCAGGAAAATGCAAACCATCCCGATCTGGCGGATAGGGCATCCTCCGAAACGGACCGGGCAATCGAGCTTAGGGCTCGCGACAGACAGCGGAAGCTGATTTCCAAGATTGATGCGGCTTTGAGCCGGATTGACGAAGGCACTTATGGTTTCTGCGAAGAAACCGGCGAGCCGATCAGTCTGAAGCGTCTGGATGCACGCCCAATTGCGACATTGTCCATTGAGGCGCAGGAACGTCATGAGCGTCGTGAAAAAGTTTATCGCGACGACTAAGAACATAACGTTGGTTTGAGAAATTTCAAAGGCTGCGGGTGACCGCAGCCTTTTGTTTTTGCATGCCCGCCAAACTAAAAGCGCCAGCGGCATAACCGCTGGCGCTTTAAAGTCGAAACGAGAACCGCCGTCTTACGGGCGGGTTTCGTTCTTCGTCAGTTCGCCGAGAAGCTTTTCCATCTCATCTTCGATATCATCCGACGTCGTGTCGTCGGTTGCCGAGATGTCAAGCGAGCTCAAAAGTTCGCTTTCGAAGAAATCAGTCGTCAAATCCGCTTCCGGTTCAGGCGTTTCTTCCTTCACCGGCGTCACTTCCGTTTCAAGATCGGCCATAATGGCGTCGTGTAACGCACCCCCCAGTCCTTCCAGATCGTCATCTTCCGTTGCCGCTGTGGGCTGGACCGGTGCGGCGACTGCTACTTCCGGCTCGACGCGCTTCGGTTCGGATACATTGCTGAAATCCGGTGTCACGGTGGACGAAACGGACGGGCTCGTCACGTCGAGCGAAGGCGTGGGCGTGTTTGTCACGGCGGCTACCGGTTCACGCTCCGGCACGATGCTGCCGAGATTTGCCGAGGCGACCGTTGCAGCAGCGGCGCCAGCTGTTACGGCGGCGGTTCCCAGGTTTGACGTAGAGCTGACCACGCCGCGCGATACTTGGCTCAACGGATAGGCAGGATGAGCACGGGCAGGCGGCTGCGACGGCTGTGGTGGCTGGGCTGGAAGCACCGTGCGCGGCTGCGGCGGATAATTGGGTGCAGGGCGCGGTTGCGGACGATTCTGTGGTGCGGCCTGTACGGGCGGCGCGACCGGAGGGCGAACAGGGGCCTGCGGGGCGGCGGGAGTAACCGTTGGTGTCACCGGCGGGCGCGGTGGTACGCGCGGCGCAGCAACTTGCGGGGCTTCGTGTCTGACCGGTTCTTCCTTCGGCGGTTCCGGCTTGCGGTAGACCGGCGTTTCGATGGCCGAACTCAGCTGGATCGCTTCATCCTTGGCTGGCGTCGGTTCTGGCGCGGATGTCTGTGACGACAAAGCTGGCCGCTCGTTCACGTCGCTTGTGATCGTCGCTTCATGCTGACGAAAACGCTCGATATGTTCCGGCTCGATACGCGAGTTCTGCACGCGGGCATGGGCGCGTGATTCCATAACGATGTTCTGTTCGACAACCACATCCGTCGGGCCGCCGATAAGCAGCAGATGCTCGACATCGTCGCGACGGATGAGAACCAGCTTGCGGCGGCTATCCACGGCTGCGGCATCCATGACGGAGAGGCGCGGCTGGCGTGTCCGACCGTTCGAGACGAAAGTACCACCGCTGAAACGGCGGATGATACTCAAAACAACGAAAATTCCGCCGAGAATGATCGCAAATATAAGCACAAAGCCGACAATATTAGCCGCGCTTTCTCCAACGATGCCGCTGAGCCATTCCTTCATGCGGATACCCTCTTAAATTCAATATTCGAAAAACCCGACGAGCGGAGATTGTGCATCCCCCGACATTCCGCATCATCGCGCAACTTGCACTTTCCAGGACAGTAGTTGAATTTGCAAGCGTTGGGAATGTTCCATCGAATTGCGAGAAATCTATGATCCCCAACCAAAACGGTGAAAAACAACCGCATTTACACCGTTTCCGTGTAGCAACGCTTGTGCTGCTCGCCGATTAACGCATTCTGCGAATCGGATATACCCAGATGCATGGCGTTTCGCCCCGCTGCGCGATCGTTTATGGAGAACGCGCAAGAAGATGGGTGGCGACAGGATCGGGTTGCTAAATGAGTGAAAAGACGTCTTGGCTGATCGAAACAATGCACGGCACATTCACGGCCTGCGCAGAACAGTCATGCAGTATGGAAGGTCGGTGGGCTTGATGTCTCGACAGACGGACAACGCATATCCGAAACCGCTCGTTACACCGAAGCGCAATTCCAGCGGCGCGCTGCGTCTGCTGATCGTCGGCCTTTTGCTGACCGGGCTGGCGGTTGTCTACTTCCTTTTTCGCGACCGGATTGGTGATGGTTTCGCGCTTATCCTGATGGGCATTCTGTCGATGGTCGGCGTCTTCTATCTTCTGGGCGCGGCCACGGGCCTCATTCAGTTCAGCCAGCGCAAAGGCGGGCAAGATCTGGCGCATTCCTTCATGGATTCGCAGCCGGAAGGTACTGTCATCTCCGATTCTCGCGGTCAGATCGTTTATGCCAATCAGGCTTATGCCAACATGACCGGCGTTGCCAATGCCGACGGCATCCGCTCGCTTGACAATGTGCTGACGGCGGAACCGGCGGCATCCGACGCGATTTACCGTCTGACGAATGCCGTACGTGACGGTCTCTCCGGGCAGGAGGAAGTGCGACTGTCTGGCGGGCTGTCCCGTGAAGCCCATGGTTCGCTTGCACCGGTCTGGTATCGGATCAAAGCTCGTCCCATCGAAGCGGGGCAGGATTACAAAGGTCCGCTCGTCGCCTGGCAGATTGCCGACATTTCAGAAGAACGCGCCGAACAGGAACGCTTCTTTCAGGAATTGCAGGAAGCAATCAATCATCTCGATCATGCACCGGCAGGCTTCTTCTCTGCCGATCCGTCGGGCCGCATCATCTATCTCAACGCCACTTTGGCGGAATGGCTGGGCGTCGATCTCACAGCCTTCACACCGGGCTCGCTGACGCTCAACGAAATCGTAGCGGGCAGCGGCATGGCGCTGATCAAGGCCGTCAAGGCCGAGCCCGGCACCAGCCGCAACACGGTGATCGATCTCGATCTCATCAAGCGCAATGGCCAGAGCCTGGCCGTGCGGTTTTATCACCGTGTACAGGCGGCGCGCGACGGGACGCGCGGCACCAGTCGCACCATCGTTCTGGATCGTGCGGAGGGGGATGATTCCTCGGCTGCACTGCGTTCGGCAGAAGTTCGGTTCACGCGATTCTTCAATTCCGCGCCAATGGCCATTGCCGCCGTCGATGCGCAAGGGCACACGCTACGCACCAATGCGCGCTTCCTCGATATTTTCTCGTCCGTTGTGGATCGCGATTCCGTCGATCGCCGCGTGAAGCTTGAAAATGTCGTGCATGAGCGTGACCGCGAAGTCTTCACCAAGGCGCTTGCTGCGGCATTTGCCGGACAGGCGAGTATCTCGCCCGTCGATACTGTGCTTCCGGGCAATGAAGAACGGCATATCCGTTTCTATATGAGCCCGGTCAGCGATATGGGCGGGGAATCGTCGGAAGAAGCCGCGATCATTTCCGCCGTTGAAACGACGGAACAGAAAGCGCTCGAAAACCAGATGGCGCAGAGCCAAAAGATGCAGGCTGTGGGCCAGCTTGCCGGTGGTATCGCGCATGATTTCAACAACGTTTTGACGGCAATCATCATGTCGTCGGACCTGCTTCTGACCAATCATCGCGCGTCCGATCCGTCTTTCCCGGACATTATGAACATCAAGCAGAACGCAAACCGTGCCGCTTCGCTCGTGCGCCAGTTGCTTGCGTTCTCGCGCCGCCAGACGCTGCGTCCGGAAGTGCTGGACCTGACCGATGTTCTGGCCGATCTGCGCATGTTGCTGGCGCGTCTCGTCGGCAAGGATATCGAACTGAAGATTGATCATGGCCGCGACCTGTGGCCAGTCAAAGCCGATCTTGGCCAGTTCGAGCAGGTTGCGGTCAATCTCGCCGTCAATGCCCGCGATGCTATGCCTGAAGGCGGTGCAATCACGCTGCGGACCCGCAACGTGCCCGTCCATGAAGCGGCAAAGCTCAACTATCGCGATCTTCCTGAAGCCGATTATGTCGTCTTCGAGGTGGAAGACACCGGCACGGGCATTCCAGCCGATGTGCTTGAAAAGATTTTTGAGCCGTTCTTCACCACCAAGGAAGTCGGTAAGGGCACCGGTCTTGGCCTTTCGATGGTCTATGGCATCATCAAGCAAACCGGCGGCTTCATCTATTGCGATTCCGAAGTCGGCAAGGGAACGACCTTCAAGATCTTCCTGCCGCGCCTTATCGTGGAAAAGAGCGCCGAAGACGCGCCCGTCGCGGTCAAGGAAAAGAAGGTCGAAAAGGCAACGGACCTGTCCGGTTCCGCGACCGTCCTGCTCGTGGAAGACGAGGATGCCGTGCGTATGGGCGGCGTGCGCGCGCTCCAGTCGCGCGGTTATACGGTGCATGAAGCGGCTTCCGGCGTGGAAGCGCTGGAAATCATGGAAGAGCTGGGCGGCGAGGTGGATATCGTCGTATCCGACGTGGTCATGCCTGAAATGGACGGCCCGACGCTGTTGCGTGAGCTGCGCAAGACCTATCCGGACATCAAATTCGTGTTTGTTTCCGGTTATGCGGAAGATGCTTTTGCGCGTAACTTGCCAGCGGATGCAAAGTTCGGATTCCTGCCAAAACCGTTTTCGCTCAAGCAGTTGGCGACTACCGTTAAGGAAATGCTGGAGAAGCAGGACTGATGGATTTTACGTCCACGTTTCAGCAAAACAGTCATGCGTAGCGGTCGCATCGCGGTTTTCGGCGGCGGTCCGTCCGGACTGATTGCAACCGAAAAACTATCTGCCCTCGGATACGCCGTGACCGTCTACGAGCAGATGCCGACGGTTGGACGGAAATTTCTGCTGGCTGGAAAATCCGGTCTCAACATCACCCATGCGGAAGATTTCGCGGTCTTCGCAAGCCGTTTCGGCGCGGCCAATGCCCGGCTTCTGCCAATGCTGCAAAAGTTTGGGCCTCAACAACTACGCGACTGGGCTGACGGGCTTGGCGCTGAAACCTTTGTGGGGTCCTCGGATCGGGTGTTTCCCAAGGCGATGAAAGCATCGCCGCTTCTGCGCGCATGGGGACGCCGTCTGGAAGCGCAAGGCGTGCGGGTGCTGACGCGTCATCGCTGGGTGGGCTTTGAAGGCAATAGGCCTGTTGTGGAAACAGCCAAAGGCCGCGAAACCGTCGAATGCGATGCTGCGCTATTTGCTTTTGGCGGCGGAAGCTGGCCTAAACTCGGTTCAAATGGCGCCTGGATGCCGCATTTTGCCGAGAAGGGCATTACGATTGCGCCGTTGCGTTCCGCAAATTGCGGATTCGATGTTGCCTGGAGTGAGCATCTGGTGAGCCGTTTTGCAGGCGAACCGGTCAAATCCGTCACCATCACAAGCGTTGCGGGGACCACACAGGGCGAGTTCGTCGTCACGAAAACGGGTGTGGAAGGAGGCCTTGTTTACGCGCACGCAGCCGCCTTGCGGGACGCGCTGGAAGCAGACGGGCGGGCCGATCTGGTGCTCGATCTTGCGCCAGGGCGTAGCGTTGAGCGGCTCAAAGCCGATCTGGAACGACAGGACAGCAAGCTCAGCTTTGGCAATCTTTTGCGGAAGGGCGCTGGCTTGACCGGCGTGAAGGCAGCGCTCGTTGCTGAATATCTGCGCGATAAAAATCCTGACAAGCTGGCGCATGCCATCAAGGCGCTTCGCGTCCCTTTGCTGCGTACCCGTCCGATAGATGAGGTCATCTCTTCGGCTGGCGGTATCGTGTGGGATGAGATCGACCAGAATCAGATGTTGCAGAAAATGCCCGGCCTCTTTGTTGCCGGTGAGATGGTCGATTGGGAAGCACCCACCGGCGGCTATCTTTTAACGGCCTGTTTCACAATGGGCGTTGCCGCAGCCGAAGGTATCGACGGCTGGCTACAGGTATCCTGAGCGAACTGAAAGCTATCTGGAAAATGGCGCACCCGACAGGATTCGAACCTGTGACCTCTGCCTTCGGAGTAAAGAGGATGCGCTTATAACGCATTGAAAATAAAAACATATATCTATTTTTTTGTGCCCGTCTCATGCCGAATTTGTCCAATCGTTTCCAATCAATTCGCGGGGTAATGCGTACGATCTGCGTACACACTTAAAGCCGCGCCGCGAGAGCCCGCAGATGTTTCGGATTGTGGTGGGTGTACACTTTGGCCAACGTTTCCGTTGACACTGCCATATATTCGGAGACATCCAATATCTTCTCGCCATCTTGGGCAAACCAACTTGCACGGGTATGGCGGAGGGTATGTGGGGTCACATGCTTAAGTCCGGCTCTGATGCAAGCTGCACGGAAGCCCTTGTCGATGCTATGAATTCGTGTATTTGCATCGCCTTTTTGGTGGAATACATAGGGACCATTTGACCGTCTATGCCTACGTAACAAGTGACCAAACAACTTTGGGCCAAGTGGTATTCTCGCCCGCCTCTTGTTCGTTTCCTCTGCGTTAGGTTGATTGAAATCGAGCATCCGATTCACAAAGTCGATTTGAGACCACTCGAGCTCCAAAATCGCGGTCTTGCGTGCGCCAGTATAGACAGCGACGAGGATAAACAGCACCAGCCAATGCCGGCTCCGAAATTCCTTTCTCGCAGCACGAATTAGCTTTGCCACCTCATGTTTTGTAAGCCAGCGTTGGCGCGGCTTGCCGTCCTCTGGTAACTCAAGTCTTGGAAAGGGAACCATGCGGTTCATGGCAACACTGTGATTGAGTGCAGCCCTCAAGCATGTGAGTTCCCGCCGGACAGTAGCACGAGCCGCTTTGCGCTGAAGCTCATAAGCCTTTAGAGTTTCGCGATTAATTTCGGAGACTGTAGCCTGTTGCCAGAAGTCTAGGAGATGAACCATAGCATAAGCGATCCGCTGCGAGCGGGCTGGCTTATCTGCTTTGAATTTAGCGTAGTCGAGGAGCGCCTCTGCGACCAAAACTCTGTTTAATGCTTTCGGAGCATTTTTGGTTCGCCGGTTGCGGAGGAATTCTTCGAGCGCTTCTTCAGCTTCTGACAATATTCCTGTGCCCGTTGAAACGTCTTTCTGCTTTCCGCTGGTTTCGATGTATCGGATGAAAAAGTTCGGTCTTCCCTTTCGTGTGACAAGGCGCGGCCCTCTTTGATTTCTTGGCATGGCTCAACCTCGGTGTTCTTCAGAAATTCATCGATTGCGTTGATGGGAATTATAATGCTTCCGCCGATCCGATGATGTCGGAGCTGCTTGGAAGCTATGAGGGTGCGGATACGTTTGATCGGCCAACCGATACGGGCGGCCAGCTCTTTAGGCCTCTCGAACTTCTCAGTCATAGACTTCTCGCTCTATTTGGATATAAGTTAATGTACGAAGCTACGGATGACCAACTAAGGTCATTAATGTGTATATATAGACACAAATGGATATTTGATGCAACAGCGAGATTCGGTGAGTGAAATTGGAAGGCGCTTGGCGGAAGTCCGCCAGGATCTTGGATTCCACCAAATCCCGTTCGCGGAGACACTTGGGGTGTCGCAAAGTGCATACAAAAATTATGAACGCGGAGAGAGAGAAACCCCGACACGATTGATCATAGAAATTTGTAATCGGTTCGGTGTTAGCCCAGCTTGGATTCTTCTAAATCGCGGATCGAAATTTCAGAAGGACGCGGGCGATCTTCTTGAGGACGCGGTAATTGCAACCGATGAATTCCTTCAACAGAGATCGATCTATTTCTCACCCGAAAAAAAGGCCCGCGTCGTTCGTCATTTATACGAGTATGCGCTCGAACATGGTGAATTGGGCAGCACCTACACTGACAGCGCTCTGTCGGCCTTCGCCGCATAGGAGGAAGTCAATGTCCGACCGAAGAAAGAATAGTCAAGACGCGCTGAAGCGCATACTGAGTGAGCTGAGTTTCAACGCCATATCGGACAATGACAACTGCCCAGCAATAGACTTCGAGAATCTTCTTGATAGGATACAGAAACTTTACATCAGACTGCGCTTTTGGAGCATACCTCTAGGTGCCAGTTGTGCAATCCTCGCGATTTCAGGTGTTGACCAACCGTTTGAGCGGCAAATCATAATTATTGCTGTCATATATTCACTGCTTGCAGCGGGAATTGGGGTGGCTTTTGTGGCGGGTTGCCTCGAAAGAATTCTCCGGTCGTATGGCCGCATCAAAACGAAACCTTCGACACCAGAACGCGCTCAGCGTTAAGGGGAAAAATTTGTCAGTTGATCTTCAAGACCTTTCGCGGCGTCTGTTCAAGACCGCTGAGCAGCTATGGACCAACACAGCGCTGCGCCCTGACCAATATGCTCAGCCTGTTCTCGCTCTGATTGCTCTGCGACAGATGGAGGCGCGGTTTGATTTGGTTCACGCGGACCTGTCGAAAACCTTTACGGGCCGTCTGAAGCCCACACCGCAGGATTACCACGGCCACGGCGCGGTGTTCCTGCCCGACCACGCCCGCTTCTCTTACTTACTGGGCCTGCCGGAGACGGAAAACTTGGCCGAAGCGCTTAACGCGGCGATGGAGGCAATCACCGAGCATAACCCCGACCTCGCCGGTGTCCTGCCGCGAGGATATGGTGCGTTGCCCAATAGTGTTTTGCGCGAAGTGCTGCGACTGCTCGCACCCCTGAAGATCGAGGGCGACGCCTATGGCCTGATCTTTGAATATTTCATGGGGGAGTTTGCCAGCGCCTTCATGCAGAAGGGCGGGGAGTATTTCACGCCCAGCTCCATCGTTAAGCTGATCGTGGAAGTGATCGAACCCTATCACGGCAAAATCTTCGACCCGGCATGTGGCTCGGGGGGCATGTTCGTCCATTCTGCAGATTTCGTGAAACGTCACCACAAGAACCCCAGCCGCGAGATCAGCATCTACGGGGCCGAGAAGATGGAGGACACGCAGAAGCTCTGCCGCCTCAATCTCGCGGTGCATGGCCTCAGCGGCGACGTTCGGGTGGCGAACAGCTATTACGAAGACCCGCACAAGATGGTGGGCGCGTTCGATTTTGTGATGGCGAACCCGCCATTCAACCAGTCCGAGGTGGATCGCTCGCGGCTGGTCAACGATGCCGGGCATGTCGAGGCGCGCTTTTCGCTGGGTGTGCCCACGGTCAATAATGCGAACTATCTTTGGATCGGTCTCTTTGCCGCCGCGCTGAATGAGCAAGGGCGCGCGGGCTTTGTCATGGCGAATTCGGCCTCTGACGCGGGCGGGTCCGAGCGCGAGCTGCGGCGCAAGTTGATTGAATCCGGCGCGGTGGATGTGATCGTCAGCACCTCACCCAACATGTTCTTCACCGTCACCCTGCCGGTGACCCTGTGGTTCCTCGACAAGGGCAAGAAGGACACGCCCCGCGCCGATGAGGTGCTGTTCATCGACGCACGGCAAATCTTCCGTCAAGTCAGCCGCGCCCAGCGTGACTTCACGCCGGACCAGATCGAGTTCATCGGCAATATCGTTCGGCTATGGCGCGGGCAGGATGCGGAGACATTGGCAGGCAGCGCCGAGAAGATGGCCGAAATCTTCGGCGATGCTGGCTATGGCGATGTGCCCGGACTGTGCAAAGTTGCCACCCGCGCCGAGATTGCCGCGCAGGACTGGAGCCTGAACCCCGGGCGCTATGTCGGAGTCGCGCCAGGCGAGCAGGTGGACGATGGAAACTTCCGCGAGCGATTTGCAGCACTGCAGGAAGAACTGGAGGGGCTGAGCGTCGAAGCGGCCCGCTTGCAAGATGAGATTGCTAAAAATGTTGCGGAGGTGCTGGCATGATCCCAGACCTTTATCCTGTCGGAAACGTAATTGAGGTTCAGCCCCGAAAACACAAGTTTAAGACCAACGAATATCGGGCGACTGGCTCAGTCCCAATTATAGACCAAAGTACTGACTTTATCGCAGGCTTCACGGATGAAACAGATCGTGCTTATGATGGGGAGCTCCCAGTCATCATTTTTGGCGATCACACTTGCTGCTTGAAGTTCATTGATTTTCGCTTCGCGGTCGGTGCTGACGGAACTCAGCTGTTGCGGCCCGTCGAAGGCCTGGATGCCCGCTATCTCTATTATGCGCTGCACGCCGTGGATCTAAAGCAGTTTGGCTATCAACGGCATTTCAAGCTACTCAAAGACTGTGAAGTTCGAGTCCCTTGCCTTGAAACCCAACGCCGCATAGCGTCGATCCTTGGGGCGTATGACGATCTGATCGAGGTAAACCGGAGGCGGATCGCGGTGCTGGAGGAGATGGCGCGGGGGCTGTTCGAGGAGTGGTTCGTCCGCTTCCGTTTCCCCGGCCATGAAGCGGTGTCGATCCTCGACACACCCGATGGCCCGCTGCCTGAGGGGTGGACTTGGGGTGCCGCCGCCGACCTTATTACGTTCGATCCAAGAACTCTCATCCCTCGCGACGGACTAAAGCCGTTCATCTCGATGGGCCATCTCGACACGACAACTTCGCTTATCGCGCCGCCGGAAGAACGAGACGGCAACTCCGGTGCGAAGTTCCGCAACGGAGACACGCTGTTTGCCCGGATCACGCCCTGTTTGGAAAACGGAAAAACGGGGTTGGTGCGCGGCTTGCCGGGGCAAGATGGCATCGGCTTTGGTTCGACAGAATTTATCGTCATGCGTGGCGAAACTGCGGGGCCAGCGTTCACCTATTGCCTCGCTCGCCAACCATCGTTTCGTGACAATGCGCGGAACTCAATGTCTGGGGCCACAGGCCGCCAACGTGCCCGAACAGAGAGCCTTGCCTCCTTAGCGATGCCTGTCCCGGCACTTGACCTCCTCCGTAGGTTCGACGCGGTAGTCTGGCCGATGTTAGAACTGGTTGGCTTTCTGGGAACTGCGAATGTGAAGCTCGGCGCCTCTCGCGACCTCCTGCTCCCGCGCCTGATCTCCGGCCAGCTTTCCGTCGCCGAGGTTGAACGCCAACTGGAAGAGGCCGCCTGACATGGCGCGGGGGCTTACTGGCATCGTCGCTTCCGAGGATGGCATTGTCGAAAAGCCAGCCCTCGCGCTGTTGCGGGAACTGGGCTGGCAGCATGTCGATCTGCACGGCGAGCAACCGGGGCCTGCCAATCCCACGGGGCGCACCAGCTTTCAGCAGGCGTATTTTCCCGCACATCTGAAAGCGGCGCTGCGCAAGCTGAACCCGGCCCTGCCAGCCGAGGCCCTTGCTCAGGCCGAAACGGAATTGACCCGCGACCGCTCGGCCATGCTGCCGGTCGCCGCCAATCGCGAAGTGCTGCTGCTCATTCGAAATGGCGTTCCGGTTCAGGTGCGGCGCGATGACGGCAAGTTCGATGACCTGCTGGTGCGGGTGATCGACTGGCGGGACATCTCTGCCAATCACTTCCTTGTCGCCAGTCAGGTCTGGATCGACGGGGTGCTGCACCGGCGACGGCCCGATACCATCGGTTTCGTCAACGGGTTGCCGCTGCTGCTGGCGGAATGGAAAGGCCCGGCCTGTCCACTCGCCGATGCCTATGACAACAACCTGCGGGACTATCGCGACACGATCCCGCAACTGTTCCCGGCCAATGGCTTTGTGATCCTGTCGAACGGGCTGGGGGCGGTGATGGGGGCGGCCCATGCGCCCTATGAAGTCTTCGCGCCGTGGAAGCGGTTGGAGGAAGACGGGCCCGACGATCCCAGCCTTGAAACTTTGCTGCGCGCCACCTGCGAACCTGCCCGCTTCCTCGACCTGATCGAGAGTTTCGTGCTGTTTGACGAGGCGCGCGGGGGCCTGCGCAAGATCGTCGGCAAATATCATCAGGTGCTGGGGGTCAACCGCGCCATTGATGCCGTCCGCCATATCGAAAGCAATCAGGGGCGGCTGGGCGTGTTCTGGCACACGCAGGGATCGGGCAAGAGCCTGTCCATGGTGATGTTCGCGGAAAAGGTGCTGCGGCGGCTGGGCGGGAATTACACCTTCGTCATCGTGACCGATCGCACCGAACTGGATGACCAGATTGCCGGGCAATTCGCCTCGGCGGGCGCGCTCACCAAGGATATTCATCAGGCACAGGCGGGCAGCCGCGCCCATCTGAAAGAGTTGCTGGCGGGCAATGAACGCTATGTGTTCACCCTGATCCAGAAGTTCAGCACGGCGGACAAGGAACCGATGCCGGTGCTGTCCGAACGCTCGGACATCATCGTGATGACCGACGAGGCCCATCGCAGCCAGTATGACCAGCTTGCCGCCAATATGCGGGCGGCGCTGCCCAATGCGTCCTTCATCGGCTTCACCGGCACGCCGCTGATCCAGGGCGAAGAAAGCCGGACCCGCGAGGTGTTCGGCGATTACGTCTCCGTCTATGATTTCGCCCAGTCCGTGCGGGACGGCGCAACCGTTCCCCTGTTCTACGAGGCAAGAAAGCCGGAGCTGCAGCTTAACGCCGATGAACTGCGGGAGGAGTTGGACACCCTGCTTGAAGAAGCCATGCTGGACGAGGAGCAGGAAAAGAAGCTCAGCCAGCAGTTTGGGCGGCAATATACGCTCATCACCGCGCCCAACCGGCTGGACAAGGTGGCTGAGGACGTGGCGCTGCACTTCGCCATGCGGGGCTATCGCGGCAAGGCGATGTTCGTCGCCATCGACAAGGCAACCGCCGTCGCCATGCACGATAGGGTCAAGGCCGAGGTCGCCCGCCTGATCGCGCAGGACGAGGAACGTCTGAAGACTGCCCATGAGGCGGAGGGCGCGGCGATAGCCGAGCGGCTGATGTGGCTGCGCGAACTCGATATGGCGGTGGTGGTCAGCCAGAGCCAGAACGAGATCGACGACCTGCGCAAGAAGGGCCTCGACATCCTGCCGCACCGGGAGCGGATGCAACGGGAGGATTTGGAGGCGAAGTTCAAGGACGCCGACGATCCGCTGCGGCTAGTGTTCGTCTGCGCCATGTGGATCACTGGCTTCGACGTGCCCACCATCGGCACCGTCTATCTCGACAAGCCGATGAAAAACCATACTCTGATGCAGACCATAGCGCGGGCCAACCGCCGGTCTGAAGGCAAGACATCGGGCGTCATCGTCGATTATGTCGGCGTGTTCCAGAATCTCCAGAAAGCGCTGGCCATCTATGCGGGTGGTGGAGGTGAGGAGACGCCGATCAAGGACAAGCAAGCGCTTGTCACCGCTCTGGAAGATGCACTTGCTGCGGCCCGGTCCTTCATTCAGCCATTGGGAATAGAGCCGGAGGCGATCACGGCGGTTCGTGATTTCGACCGGGTGCGGCTAATCAATCAAGCGGTGGAAACTCTGATCGCGCCGGACGAGCGCCGCCGCGAGTTCCTGCGACTGACGGCGGCAGTCACCAAGGCATATAAGGCGCTCTTGCCGGACGAACGGGCCGCGCCCTATCTTCGGCCTGTAGCCGTTCTCCACACGCTTTCCGACGCCGTGAAAGCAAAGCTGGGCCCGGTCGATATATCCGCCATTTCCGCGCGTATCGCCGAGCTTCTGGACGAGAAGCTGGAAGGCGTTGCGATCCTCACCCCCATCGTCGAAGGCAATAGCTCCGAGGGGCGCGTGGACCTTTCCGGCATCGACTTTGACAAGCTGGCCGATCTTTTCGCCGCCAGCCCAAAAGTCACCGCCAAAAAGCTGCGCGACGAGGCGGAGGACAAGGCCCGGAAAATGGCTGAGGCCAATCCCACCCGGCAGCATCTGGTGGAGCGGCTGGAAAAGCTGATTGCCGATTACAACGCCGGTTCGGTCGATGCCGAGCAGTTCTTCGAAGCTCTGAAGGCGTACATCGGGGAGATGGACGAGGAGGAGAAGCGCGCGGCCCGCCACGAACTGACCGAGGAGGAACTGGCGATCTTCGACCTGCTGACCACGCCCGAACCCAAGCTCACGAAGGCGGAGGAGCAGGACGTCAAACGGGTGGCGCGATCCCTGCTGGAAAAGCTGCACGACCTGACCGGAGCGATAGACTGGGTTCGTGGCCAGGAAACGCGGGGCGCGGTCTGGACAGAGATCAGGCAGCGCCTCAATGAACTGCCCGAAAATCCCTATCCGCAAGCATTGTGGAACAGCAAGGTGGAGCAGGTCTGGGATTTTGTTCTGCGGCGATATGCCTGACCATTTGTCTATGTAGGCCGTGTCGGATTCGCGTCGAGCTTTTTCCTGTAGCTCGCATGGCCGTGCGAGACGATCGCCTTCATCCTGATCGGCGGCTTCGAGCCGATTAAGCATAGCATTTCATCTGGCGGAAGTTCGAGGATCTGATCGGCCGTCATGAGCTTTTGCTTGTGCTCGGAAGTCGAGGTTTTAGGCGTATCGCCGAATTTGATCGCCGTTTGCGTCGACTGGGTCAGCACCGTCTGATCGCCGAGCGCGTTTGCAATCCATTCCGCTGTTTTAATCTCGGCTCGGCCAAGGCCGAAGACGCGATTGGTGACGCAGGAGCCGAAGATGCTGGCGGTATCGTTGGGGCCGTATACTGTTTCGACCTGACCTTTGTCCTGAGTTATGAACAGCGCTTCGATACCGGCTCCGGCCGAAACATTGGCGATGCTCAGCAGCTTCTCCATGCGGCCAAGCCGCACAAACTCGTCCAGAACAAGCAGGATCCGCTTCTTCACGGTCGACTGGCCGTCCTGGCGAACGACCGTGCCAAGAACCATGTTGATCACGAGGCGCATGAAGACAGCCTGCTGGTCAATCTGATCGAGCGGCACCACGATGAAGATGTCGACACGACCCGACAGCAGGTGGCTGAATGGCTTGAACTTGTCTGGTCCGCTTTCGAGGAAGGAGCGCATTTCATCCGAGCGCATCCATTCAAAGGCCTTCGTCAGAGTGGTGCGCACGCCGCCACGTTCGTTTTCACCAGCGCCGAGTAGGATGGCGGCTGCTTGTGACGGCCTGCGACCAAATTGGATCGGATTTTCGGCCCAGCTGCGCAGCGTGTCTTCGGCCTTGGGGGAGAGCAGAATATCGGCAACTGCATTGAGATCGCGGTCCTCCTCGCGGTAGATGCTCATCACTACTTCGATCGTTGCTGCCACAAGCTGGCGGGCGAGTTCGGCAAAATGCGCGCCATTGCCCGGCTCTGGCTTCACCAGGCCCTCGGCGATCACGTCGATATCGCGGACCAGCGATTGCGGTCTGATGTATTCGAGCGGGTTGAAGCTGTCCTTGGAGGGTTCAATGACCCCGAACGGATTGAGCACGACAACATGACGGCCCTGCATCTGCCGCCAGCGCCGTGTAACAGCGAAGTTCTCTCCTTTGATGTCGAGGACGACGACCGGTCCGTCATGGTCGATGATGGCAGGAATGACGACTGAGACGCCTTTGCCTGCACGTGTTCCTGCAATGGCCGCATGATGCCCGCCGCGCCATCCTTTGGCGGGATCGGGAGAATACCGGAGAATATTGCCGTCTTTCAGCCCGAGCGGTAATCCGGCTTTTAGGTTACGGAGATAGCGAATATCACGCTTGCCCATCCACTTTGCCTGCCAGGGGCCGCTTTTGGATATCCGCCCTCTTGAGCGTGCATTGGCGGTAAAGACCATTTTCAGCATTAGCAGGAAGAGCGGAGCTAACCCGATGAGGCCTGCACTCATGAAGGCACGGCTCTGGGGTTCGGTCAGCCGGTCCAATACCCTTACACCTGCTTGCAAGGATGCAAAGGCCGAATGACCGGCCTCTCGCCATTGTCGGATAGTCGTTAGGATCACTTTGGCTAGATAAACGATATCCGACAGCGCAAGCGCACAGGCGGCAAAAATCGTCAGAACTGCCAAAGCACTGATGATTGTCATCGCATTACCTTCAAGCCCATCGCGCCACACATAGAGCGCTATGGCGGCAATGAGCATCGGAACGGCGATGCGGCTCGACTGGAACAGGTTGGGCCAGATGGACGGCTGGATGAAGATGGTAGCGATACCCAGCATGACGATGGTGATCGCCAGGGTAATACGAATGGGGGTAATGGCAAAGCTGGACATGATGAGAGACCTCTGTGTCTGTTATTGTCGATTTTGAGATGAGGTCAGCACGACGGGCCGCGATCGCGCGCGCCATCCGTCGGGCGCACGCGCTGTTGCTGTTGCTGACGATGATCTGCTGCCTGCTGGGTGTCGGCAGTGCTGGTGATACCGTTTTGGAGGGCTAGCTTTCGTCCTGCTCCGACCGCCCGCGCAGGGTCTGCACTGCGTCGTTCAAAGCTGTCAGACTGTCGGCCAAGTCTGGCGGCAAAGTCTTTCCACCAGTCGAAGCCGCGCTGGATGCGCTCAGATGCGCGATCAACGCGTGCACGGACACGATCAGCGATTTCATGCCATCTTCGACGGCGGTCTGCCGCTGTTCGTGCAACGCGCTCGACTGCCTCTGTAGCCGTTCGAACTGCTCGCTCAAGTCCTCGGATGCTTTGGTCAGCCGCTCGACGTAGCCCAGCAATTCGCGTTCGAGTCCGGTCAGCGTCTCGAATGGGCGGGGTGGCTGCTCTATGGCCATTGTTGTCTCCATCGATAAGCGCTGCGGTGGACTGATCCTTGCCGCGCGACAGGGTTCCGGGCGTGGCTACTTCGAGATTGAGAGAAGGCAGGGCGTGATCGTCTGGCCTGTCTGGCATTGGCCAAGTTGCAGTCTGGTCTCGTCCCAGGTCACCACGAGCCCAGCCTTCGTCTGAGACGCTTGCAGACCAATTGTACTTAAGCTGACGCTCCGGGCTTCCTGCATCATCAAGCGGGTGAACCAGAAGCTCGCGAACACGCTGATGGCGATCGCAATCAGCACCGATGCGCTCATGATCCAGAGACGATTGCGCGATGTCTTGGAGATTACCGCCAATTCGGTCCCGATCTGAGCTGCCGCCGCCTCGATCATGCTCCTGGTCGTGGAGACGAAGGCTGCCATATCTCTCTCGATTGTAGTCAGCGCGTCGGTCGATATGCGCCTGTAATCGTTCTCGAAGCTCTCCAATGTCTTCGGCGGCGAGGCGCTCTCCGCATCGGGGGGCGGAATGCCCTTGTTCTCGATGTCGCTCGCCAACCGCTCGCTCAAGCGCGGCCGATCGCGTCCAATTCTCATGAAAGATATCGCCTTTTAAACGAAAGCGCTCGCCCGTGCTGGGCTCAAGCGCTGTGATGTATGTCTTGCCCTGGCGTGTAACCTCGAAGCCTTCGCGCTTCAGATGATCGATCATCTGCAACCGGTCATTGATTACGCCTTCTGCAATGCGATTGATCACCCAATCATGCAGGCTCTCGCGAGCATTGCCGCGTTTGACCTGTTCGATGATGGAGCGAACATCGCGCGCACGAGCCGGATCTTGAGGATCCGCCCAATCATTCTCCTTGTTCAGCACATCACGCAAAGCATCGTAGGCACGGGTTGATCCGGGCGGTGCGATGTTCAAGGATCGCCCGGATTGCAGCTCCATACGAGGCACGAGGAAGTGCAACTCGACACGATCCTCATGAGAGTGCCGGACCCAAAGGATATTGCGCTGATCCTCTGCCATACCGGCAAAAGCCAGATTCTCGAACCGGTCACGGACTTCGCGTTGCTGATCATCAGATGGGCGGTCATCGCGTTCAAACGCGATCACGCCTGACGTGTAACGCCACTGATGCGGCGAGGCATCGATCAGGTCACGTGTCTGCTCGGCATTGCCTGCTAGCACTTCCGGCATGGGGAAGCGCTCAATTAGAACAGCGCGGCCATCGCCATCTCGAATAATGTTGCGATTGTCGTCACGCTGGATGACATCGCGAGCAATGAGATAGTCGACCGGTCCTGATCCAGTGCCTCTGCCGGTTGAGAAGAAGCTGATTATCACGGGTGCCTCCCAGCTTCGAGGGCGGAGGCATCGCGGTTTGGTGATAGGGGCGCCGAAGACCCATAGTCGGCGCCGCTTTCACCGTTGTTGGCTTCAGCGAAAGCCAATGCGTGAGGAGTGGCCAGAAGGCTCAAAGCTCTCTCAATAGCGACGAGCCTGGTGGCCACCACGAGCGCATCAATCTGCCTGGCTTGACCCGTCGCTGCCGCTGCGTTCAACCACCGCGCAATCTGGTTCAGATTGCCGCCGATGCGAGCCAGCTGGCCAAGCAAAGCAGGATCAACACGGGGGAAGGCACGGCGACGTTTGGCGCCCACAAGATTGAGGGCCTCGCGCAGCAAATGCGAGACGCTGACACCAGCCCGTTCAGCCTTTGCGTTGAGCAGCATCTTCTCTGCGGACGAGCAGCGGAAAATCACACGCGCATCGCGCTCAACGCGCCCTGGCGGGGTTCGAAGGGGAGGCTCGCCACCCCTCGCAAGGCCACTGTCAACGCAAGGCGTGTCAGACAGGGGTAGCCTTGCTCTCTTCGTTCGAATGAGCGCCATTGGCTAACCCTGCCGTCTTCGCTCTCGAGCGGGTTGCTCCGCTCGATTTAGCAGGTGCTCAATGATCGATTTGAGAGAATCGCTGTCTGAAGACGCCGGTGGGAAACGAGAGGGAAGAAAGTACCCAGGTCGGCCTTGGTGTTTTCCTCGGTTACCGCATTCGTCCAGTGTCGGGAGGCCGTGGCTGTGCAGCCATTCACGCCAAGGCTCGATCTGGAAGTCACTGTCTGCCGGGATGAAAATGTCGGGCAGTCGCAGCGACAGTTCAAGCGGTCTCGCGCGTGCCTGCGTGTTTTGGTATTTTTTTTCTTGGTAAGTAGGACAGACCTGTCGCCCTTTCTCAACCAGTTCTGTCCTCCTTTCGGGACAAGGTTGTCCACCTTTTGGAGGATAAAAGGGGACAACATTGTCTCCCTTTTCCCGCATCGACTTCGCCGTGGAAATGCGCTGGGCGCAAAATTCAATGCGCGTTCCATTTCCGCGACCGTTACCTCTGGCAACTGTGAACCAATTCCGGGCCTCCAGGGTCTGGATTGCTCGTTGAACCGTTTTCTCGCTGCAACCGATGGCCTTTGCCAAATCGGCGAAGCTTGTCCAGGCCAGGCCTGAGGCACGGTTGAAGCGTGCGGAAAGGAGGAACGTCGCGATGCGCACTTCGCGGTCGCCGAGCTCCTGGTCTCGACTGAGTTGCTCAAGCAACTGAAAACGCACTGCGACAAACGCATGTTCCTTATCCATGGCAGCCACCGCTTGTGACCATGGAATTGGGGCGCGTAAGAAGCGTTATGCGTACATTCTGCGTACGCTTGGGGTTGCTGTCCCAAAGGAAATCTAAAATCTTATTGTTTTTATTGAGATTTTTGGCGCACCCGACAGGATTCGAACCTGTGACCTCTGCCTTCGGAGGGCAGCACTCTATCCAGCTGAGCTACGGGTGCAAACTGGACGGCTGAAAGCCTGTTCTGCCGCGTTTCTAGCTGAACCGGGCAATCGCATCAATGACTTATTTTCATAAACCAAGTTAAATCTGACGCGCGGTGCATGAATCGCCAATTGGTTCTGTTGTCTATGGATGAATAGGCCTCAGGTCATAAAACTCCCGGCCAAATGGTCAGCCGGGAGCTTGAATTTTGAAAGCTTTATGCGTGATGTTTGGCGAGTTCGCTTCCGCCATTCCTTGCCCGCAGTCCGATCAGAACGACGATGGCAAGCGCACACAGAAGAGCCAGAACGTAGAACCCGGCATCGTGATTGCCGACGGCGACATCGGCCCAGTTCTTGATCTGCGGCGCGAAGAATGCACCCAAATTGCCGATGGACACGATAAAGGCGATACCGCTTGCCGCACCCACACCACCGAGATAGCGCGTCGGGAGGCTCCAGAAAACCGGTTGCGATGCGGTCAGTCCGGGCACGGCGATGCAGGCCGCAATCAGCATGATCCAGGCATTTCCGGTCAGACCGATCATCGCCAAGGCGATGGTGCCTGCGGTGACCATCAGAGCGCAGATGAGCCGGTGTTTGCCGGTATTATCCGCAAGCACGGTGAAATAGCGGGTTGCTATCACCGAACACAGCCACGGCAGGCTCAACAGCGTGCCGATCAAGAGGTTCATTTCTCCACCCGATGCCGCGTCCGCGAATCGCGAGGGGAAATAGAACGTGAGCGGTGCGGTACCAATCTGCAGGAAGAAGTAGATCGCGATAAAGGCCCAGACTCTGGCGTCTTTCAGAACAGAAAGTGCCGAATGCTTGTGCGTATTCTCCTTGGCGGCTTCTTCCGCCTTCACAACGGTCGTCAGCGCATCTCGTTCTTCCGGCGTGAGCCAGCTCGCCTTTTCGGGCCGGTCGGTCAGGTAAAAGAGCGCAATGATGCCCATGAGTGAGGCGCCAAGACCTTCGACAAGGAACATCCATTGCCAGTTGGTGAGCCCGAATATGCCGTGATGCGTGAGAAGCCAGCCGGACAGGGGGCTGCCCAACACCAGCGCCAGAGGGACGCCGAGATAGAACAGGCCCGTCGCCTTCGCGCGTTCCTTCGCTGGGAACCAATAGGTCAGATACAGCAGAACGCCCGGATAGAAACCAGCCTCGCAAACGCCCAGCAAAAAACGCAGCGTGTAGAACACCGTTTCCGTATGGGCGAACATCATCGCCGCCGATACAAGCCCCCAGCTGATCATGATGCGGCTAAGCCAGAGCCGCGCGCCCACTTTGTGCAGGATGATGTTGCTCGGCACTTCAAACAGCGCGTAACCGATGAAGAATATGCCCGCTCCGAAAGCATAGGCTGCATCGCTTAGGCCCGTATCGAGCTGAAACTCCTTCTTGGCGAAGCCGATATTCGCGCGATCAAGAAAGGCCATGATCAGCATCAGCGCCAGAAATGGCAGCAGTCGCCGTGTGGCCTTCCGAACAGCGCTATCAATATGTGTAGCACTCATTCCGGTGTGTCTCCTCCTCATCACCTCAAGAATGCGCGCACGCTAATGTAAACTCGTATATGGATAAAGGCTGTAAATATAAATAAAAAGAGACACAGATGAGGTTTCAGGGGCGAAAACCTATTCGAAGAGCCGGGAAAAGCGGACTAATCTAGCAATTAATTTATATACAAATAGAATTTAGTTCTAATGAATTTCTGATGCTGTAAACAAATACAACAATTCGTAATATGGCGTGTTGTCTCAATGATTGCACCATATGCGCTGCGGAACACGCGGTTTTATCCGCGATTTGGGCCGCGTTAGACCTGCAATCTCCAGCTTCAAGGCGTCTGAAATTCAATTTTCTCGTCCCGAAAGCCGGTCGCCTTGTTTTTGTGAAGATTTGGACGCGCGGATAAGTTTCAGGATTCTACGCTAACGACAGAGCCAACCCGTGCGGTTATCGTCAAGCATCTAATAAAGGGCATCCGAAAACACTGTTCAAAGTGGCTGCTGCTATGCGGTCGCTGGGGGAGGTCCTTTGCATTTGAAGAATTGACATAAACCGGATGAGTATCGCGGGAGGTTTTTGTGAGCATCATCTTCAAATCGTCGAGTATATTCGCAGAGCGCATGTCTACGCGCCGCATTCTTGTCGCCGGCGGTGCAGGATTCCTAGGTTCGCATCTTTGCGAGCGACTTCTGCGCGAAGGCAATTTCGTTATCTGCGTCGATAATTTTTCCACGGGGCGCATCGAAAATCTGCGCAATCTGTTGCGCTATGACACGTTCAGCTTCGTTCGCCATGACATTGTGCACCCGCTCGATC
Source organism: Ochrobactrum sp. C6C9 (assembly GCF_022627935.1). Lineage (NCBI taxonomy): Bacteria > Pseudomonadati > Pseudomonadota > Alphaproteobacteria > Hyphomicrobiales > Brucellaceae > Ochrobactrum > Ochrobactrum sp. C6C9. The sequence continues at coordinate 209,262 of NZ_JABXGB010000006.1, forward strand.
TGCCGGTTGATGAAATCTACAATCTGGCATGCCCGGCTTCGCCACCGCATTACCAGGCTGATCCGGTTCACACGATGAAGACGAGCGTTATCGGCTCGCTCAATCTGCTGGAACTGGCCGCTCATTATCAGGCCCGGATTTTCCAGGCTTCGACATCGGAAGTCTATGGCGATCCGCAGGTGCACCCACAGCCGGAAACCTATTGGGGCAACGTCAATTCGTTCGGTCCACGGTCCTGCTATGACGAGGGCAAGCGTTCGGCTGAAACGCTGTTCTATGATTTTCATAAGCAATATGGCGTTGATATCCGCATCGTGCGCATCTTCAACACCTATGGTCCGCGCATGCGCCCGGACGATGGCCGCGTCGTTTCCAATTTCATCGTACAGGCTCTGAAGGGTGATGACGTCACCATCTATGGCGATGGCTCGCAGACGCGTTCCTTCTGCTATGTCGATGATCTCATCGAAGGCTTCTGCCGCCTGATGGGCAGTCAGCCTGCCATCCACACGCCGGTCAATCTCGGCAATCCCGGCGAATTCACGGTGCGGGAACTGGCGGAACAGATCATCGCTCTGACCGGTTCGTCATCGCGGATTGTGCAGCGTCCGCTGCCAACCGACGACCCGCGCCAGCGTCGGCCAGATATCACCGTTGCCAAGCGCGAGCTTGGCTGGGAACCGGCGATTGCCCTCACTGAAGGGTTGAAATCAACGATAGCCTATTTCGAGCGCCAACTGGTCCGACCTTCGGGAGAGCTTGTTGAGGTGGCATGATGACCAGGCAAAACGTACTCGTTGCCGGCGGTGCTGGCTTTATCGGTAGCCATACGGCCAAGCTTTTGGCCGGGCACGGATTTTCTCCGGTCGTCTACGACAATCTGTCGACCGGTCACAAGGCTTCGGTACGTTGGGGCGAATTCGTCGAAGGCGATATTCTCTCGCAGGAAAAGCTCATCGCGGCGATCGAGACTTTCGATCCCGTTGCTGTCATCCATTTTGCGGCTTCGGCCTATGTCGGTGAATCCGTCACTGACCCGGCAAAATATTACCGGAACAATGTCTGCGGCACGCAATCGCTTCTGGAAGCGTGCCGTTTGACGGGCGGACGTCCGGTTATCTTCTCGTCCAGCTGTGCGACCTATGGCATCCCAGATCGCTTGCCGATCCGGGAAGGCGAGGTGCAACGTCCGATCAATCCTTATGGGCGGACCAAGTTGATCGCCGAACATATGCTTGCCGATTATTCGACAGCCTATGGGATGCGTTATGCGGCGCTGCGTTATTTCAATGCGTGCGGCGCGGATATCGATGGAGAACTGGGCGAAAAGCACGATCCCGAAACGCATCTTATCCCGCGCGCCATGCTGGCGGCGGCTGGTAGCGCTGATGCGCTTGAAGTTTTCGGCGATGATTACGATACGCCGGACGGCACCTGTATTCGCGACTATATCCACGTTGTCGATCTGGCGCGGGCCCACGTGCTGGCCGTCGAACATCTGGCGAATGGCGGCGGCAATCTCGTTCTCAATCTCGGCACCGGACGCGGCACATCGATCAAGGAAATCGTCGATGCCATCGGGCGGGTAACGGGACGTGAGGTGCCGGTAGAAATGGGCGCGCGCCGGGCAGGCGATCCGCCAGCGCTTTACGCCGATCCGACAGAAGCCGCCGCAAAGCTCGGCTTCACGACGCTTCATTCCGATCTCGATACGATCATTCGTACCGCTGCTCCGTTCTTCGGTCTGGAGGCGCGATCATGAAAACGCCTCGAATTCCTCCGCTCACGGACAATCATGAACCCTTGCTGACACCCATTTTCACAGGCCGCAAGCGGGTGGAATATATTATCGGCATCGTTCTCTGGGCTATGGCCATTGCTTATTTCTGGCAATGGTGGCTGATCAGCGCCGAACATATCCATCCGGTCGGTTCTGTTCTGGTTACGGCGCTTTTGGCCTGGATAACCATACTGCCGCTCTATTTCATCCTGATTTTCTTCCACGCGGCGCGCCCGACCGGCCCGTTACGGCTGCCGAAAGGAAGCCGGGTGGCCATGGTGGTCACCAAGGCACCGTCCGAACCGTTTGAAGTCGTGTCGGAAACATTGCTGGCCATGCTGGCTCAGAATGTCCCGCATGACACCTGGCTTGCCGATGAAGATCCGTCACCATCAACGCTGGCATGGTGCCGGGAGCATGGTGTGTTCGTATCAACGCGCAAGGGACGCGCCGATTATCACCGGCAGACATGGCCGCGCCGCACGCGCTGCAAGGAAGGTAATCTGGCGTTCTTCTACGATCATTACGGCTATGAACGCTATGACTTCGTATCGCAGCTCGATGCGGACCATGTGCCAGAGCCGGATTATCTCTACAACATTCTGCGTCCATTCGCAGACCCGGCAATCGGCTATGTTTCAGCGCCAAGCATTTGCGATCGCAACGCCCATGAAAGCTGGTCGGCACGCGGACGTCTCTATGTCGAGGCGAGCATGCATGGCTCGTTGCAGGCGGGGTACAATGGCGGCTTTGCGCCTGTGTGCATCGGTTCGCATTATGCAGTTCGTACAGCGGCTTTGAAGGAAATCGGCGGCCTTGGCCCCGAACTTGCAGAAGATCATTCGACAACCCTGTTCATGAATGCGCATGGCTGGCGCGGCGTTCACGCACTGGATGCCATTGCCCATGGCGATGGTCCGCGAACCTTCGGCGATCTGGTAACGCAGGAGTTTCAGTGGTCGCGTAGTCTGGTCATGATCCTTTTGCAGTACACGCCGAAGTTGATCGGTCGACTGCCGCTGCGTCTGAAGTTCCAGTTTCTGTTTTCACAGGTCTGGTATCCGCTCTATGCCTTCTTCCTGGCTATGACCTTTCTGTTGCCGATCATTATCCTTGCCTATGGCGATAATTTTGTCAGCGTCACATATCCGGATTTTCTGCTTCACTTCATGCCGCAGTCGCTGATGATTTTGTTCCTCGCGTTCTGGTGGCGGTCGAGCAAGACGTTCCGCCCGGTCGACGGCAAGATTTTCAGCTGGGAAGCGATGCTGTTTCTGTTGGCGCGTTGGCCATGGGTATTGGCTGGAACCTTCGCAGCATTTCGGGACTGGGCAACGGGTTCATTCGTCGACTTCCGCGTTACGCCGAAGGGCTCATCAGAAGTCGATCCGGTGCCGTTCCGAGTGCTTGCACCCTATGCCTCCATCTCCATGCTGTCGCTTGTTCCGGTTCTGTTGGTCGATGACGCTGATCAAACACGCGGCTTCTACGTCTTCGCCATCATCAATGCGTGCTTCTACCTGTTTTTGATCGGCATGATCATTGTGCAGCACGCACATGAAAACAAGGTGCGGATGCAAAGCCGGTTCTATCAGCCGGTCCTCGCAAGCAGCTTCATGGCGCTTGTCATGGTCACAGGTTTCACGACCGCTGAACGGGGCCGCGACGGCATTGAAGCGCTCACCTGGGGCACATTGAGCTTTTCAGTATTCGACGACCAATTCTCGGTAGCCGGAGCAGGCGTCGGCGGACGCGACACGCACAAGACAATATTCAACCCACGTTGGCGCGAGAACCCATTGGGCGGCACGCGCAGCGAAAACAACTAGCGGAGAGGCGGGACTTGTTATGAAGATCGCTGTTATTGGAACGGGATATGTCGGTTTGGTCAGCGGCACCTGCTTCGCTGCCTGGGGACATGAGGTTGTCTGCGTGGACAAGGACGCGCAGAAAATCTCCGGACTGGAACGTGGTATCGTGCCCATTTACGAGCCGGGGCTGGACGAACTGGTCGAACGCAACTTCGCCTTTGGTCGTCTCAGCTTCACCTGCAATCTGGCCGAAGCCGTCAAAGGCGCAGAGCTTGTGCTTATCGCCGTCGGTACGCCCGCCCGGGCTGGCCATGGCGATGCAGACCTGTCTTTCGTCTATATGGCGGCACGCGAATTGGCGCCGCTCATCGATGACAATACGGTTGTGGTGGTGAAATCCACCGTTCCGGTCGGGACCGGTGATGTGGTGCAGAAGATCATCGGCTCGGTGCGCAAGCCTGGAACATTTTCGGTTGCATCCAATCCGGAGTTTCTGCGCGAAGGTGTTGCCATCCGCGACTTTCTGGAACCCGACCGCGTGGTTATCGGCGTCGAGGACGAGCGTGCGCGCAAGCTTCTGGTCGCGCTTTATAGCGCTGCACTCGAAGCAAACCAGACGCCCATCGTGGTGACGCAGCGCCGCACGTCCGAACTGATCAAATATGCGGCCAATGCGTTTCTTGCCACCAAGATAACTTTCATCAACGAACTCGCCGATCTCTGCGAGGAAGTGGGAAGCGATGTCTCCGATCTCGCTTTGGGCATGGGGCTGGACAAGCGGATCGGCACCAGCTTTCTAAATGCGGGTCCGGGCTATGGCGGCTCCTGTTTTCCAAAGGATACCATTGCGCTTCTGCGCACGGCGCAGGACCACGGCGTAGCGCTGCGTCTGGTCGAGGAAACCGTGACAGCCAATGAAGCGCGCAAGCGCCGCATGGCGCTGAAGGTCATGGATGCGCTCGGCGGCGATATCGAGGGCCGCACCATTGCCGTGCTTGGCCTGACCTTCAAACCCGATACGGATGATATGCGCGATGCGCCGTCCATTCCGCTGATTGAAACCTTGCAGCGTTTCGGCGCACGCATTCGTGCCCATGATCCGGTCGGCATCGAAAATGCACGCCGCATCCTCAGCGATGTGGAGTTTTGCGAGAACGCCTATGACTGTGTGGCCGATGCTGATGCCGCCGTTGTCGTGACCGAATGGGACAGCATTCGCAAGCTTGATCTCGTTCGCATGAAGCGGCTAATGCGCCAGCCGGTTCTCATAGATCTCAGAAATGTCTTTTCCCGGGCGATGGCCGAAAGGCTTGGCTTTCGTATTTCGACCATCGGTCGCCCCGTTCATCTGCGGCAGGAAATAAAACCAATAAACTTGCTGCCGCAGGCGCGCGTCCGCCCACCACAAGAACCCCCGGCGGGCGCGCGCAATCTCAAAATCGTGGGAGGATCAAATGAAGCTATCGATGTTTGATACCGGCCGCTATTTCAGCCGCCGGAGCAGGCTGTCCCTTACAACTCTTGCCCTGATGGCTGGCCTGACCGGTCTCGCAGCAGGTGCTGCCGAAGCTGCGACCATGCCCGGTGATAATATCCCCGCCGGGACGCGCGTGATGACGCCGTTTGAAATCTACGTGCTTTACCGTGACAAAAACTGGCAATGGGCCGATGGCTCCGGCCAGATGGTGAGTGCGGATCGTCGTTTTACGGCGCGTGTCGATGGCGAAAAGGGCAAAGCCTGGGCGGAAGGTCGCTGGATGATCACCAAGACCGGGCGCATGTGCTTCAAGGCTGACTGGCACACCGAAAAAGGCAAGTTTCCGGCGAAGACGTGCTTTTCGCACCGTATCGGCGATGGAGCAGTCTATCAAAAGCGCGAGCCCAACGGCGTCTGGTACGTCTTCCGTCACGCTGACGGTCGTGTGGAAGACGAGGCGCGCAAACTCATATCCATCAGTCTTGCATCGGAAAAAAAGAATGGCGAGCTGACAGCGGCGGAAGCCGCCCAGCAATCGCCAAAACAATAGAAGGGAGGGGGCCATGAAAACCCCTTACAAGATAGCTTCGATATTGCTCTGCGGAGCATTCGTTACCAGCGCTGTCTATGCCGCAAGCGGGGTTTCCGGTGCGACGGTCGATACGCGCAATCTGTTCCACGACAAGCGCCCGGTGATAACACCGAAGTCGATCACGCCCGGCGCTTACGACCCGCACGGGGATTATACCAATGATCCCAATTCGAAGATCGAACATCTGTTCTTGCCATGGGAAGATGTGGATCTGACAAGCCTCAGCGCAGCTGATGCCTATGCGCGGGAGCGCGGTCGTGATCTGCTGATCACCATCGAGCCATGGTCATGGGCGCGCGACTGGCGTGTTGCGCCGGATGCGCTCCTGAGCGGAATCGTCAATGGTCGCTACGACTCCAACATGGGTGCCGTCTGTTCGGCGGCGTCAAAACTGAAAAGTCCGGTGACTATTCGCTGGGCGCAGGAAATGGACGACAAGACCGGCCAGTTCACATGGTCCTATTGGTCGCCGCAGGGGTATATCGCTGCTTACCAGCATGCCGTGAAGGTCTGCCGGAAAACTCTGCCGAACGCCAAATATATGTGGTCGCCGAAGGGAGACGAGGGACTTCAGGCCTATTATCCGGGCGACGCCTTCGTGGATGTGATCGGCCTGTCGGTGTTCGGCTACGAGCCTTATGACAAGCTGGAGGTCGGGCGCCCCACGAGTTTCGTCGAACGCGCAAAGCCCGGTTACGACCGCGTGGTGGCCTTCAACAAGCCGATCGTTATTGCGGAACTCGGTTATGAAGGCAGCGACGACTATGTGCGGGCATGGGCTGCGGAGGCAAACAAGCCTCAGCCCGAATTCCCGGAACTGACAGCCGTTGTCTATTTCAATGACCGCGAAGTCTATCCGTGGCCAAGGGGTGTCGGGCGGCCTGACTGGCGCGTCGCGAACCATCCGTTGGATTAACCGAAACTCGAAAGATTGGACAGGAAAGCAAAATGGTTTCGATCCGTTTCACAGCTGTGAGTGCGGCGCTGTCCGTACTCCTCGTGGCAGGTGTCGCCGAAGCTGCACCGAAGCCAAAAGCAGATGACGTAACGGCCAAGCTGGCCGCTGCCGCTTCGCCAATGTCCGCACAGGCGCTTGAGGCGATCTATGCGGGCAAAACATGGAAATGGAAGGACGGCGGCGGCTTTTTCTCTGCCGACCGACACAAACTGGCGGCCTGGTCCCAAAAGGGAAAAGCCTGGTCCTATGGTGAAGGACGCTGGTACGCGACCGACGGCGGCAAGCTCTGCATGCAGGCTTACTGGCGCAATAAATCCAGTGGTGGCGGCGGAGATATAAGCTGCTTCCTGCATCGCGAGAAGGCAGGCGTGATCTACCAGAAGCGCTCCATTGGCGGCGACTGGTACATATTCCGGAACAACCCTTCGAAGCCGACGGATGAAGCACAAAAGCTCGTGCGGGGCGATCTGGTCAGCAAAGGACTGATGCGAATTAAGGCGTCAGCCAAATAAATCCCAGGCGGGGAACCGGCTCGCCGACTTCGTGCGTTAGGAGTGCATGAGCGGAGTTGGCGGGCTGGTGGTCGTTAGAAGCCGACATTCATGTCCCAAGGATGCGAATGTCGGCCCCGGGTTACGAACATTATTAGTCACGCATAAAACAGCGTGACTTTTGCCCAAAGCCGCTCGGTGTGCAGACATAGGGAGTACCGCTATAATACTGCGAAGCCGAAACCTTGACGACCTTGCCCATCGGGTTCTTGTTGTAACGGACTTCGTTATTGACGCGATACTTCACGAGGTAAACGGACTGCGTGTCATTCTTCGGTTTGTATTTGTCTTTGGCCTGCGCATTTGCAGAAAGACACAAAGAAGCTGCAAGACCTATCGCGGCCGTTGCTGCCCATTTTACGCTTTCACGGCGTACAGCATTGAAAAATACATTGTTCATGCGACTGCCTCCTGTTGGTTATTTTGGAGGTGTTTTAGCAAGAGCGATTTAATATTCCTGCCGGAAATTCCAGACAATTTTCATCAAATGGGACGCAGCCGCATATATCCCATGAAAGGCGTATGCCTGTCCACTGTTAGCTAATACTAATATACGAAGGGGTATGGAGCATTTGAGGGAACACTGCGTGGCGACTGGTTATTTTGGATTTTGCCGCTACACCAAGATGACTTTTAAAATGGAGTATCAACGCCAAGTTTTCGCCGACTTTATACATAAAACGAATTTAATATTTCGCCCGCGAATTCGATTTATTTAATTTTCCCAAATGTTATCATCTAGGCCTAAAGTCTAAGGCGAAGTGCATCGCTTGGATCAAGCGGTGAAATCAAGGAATTGCCGTGACGTCCGACAATGACAAGACCGCGCAAGATTTTGAGTTGGAATTTGTCGAGCGCCGACAATCAGTGCGC
>NZ_JABXGB010000070.1:0-5265 GCF_022627935.1 Ochrobactrum sp. C6C9
CCACGGATTATTATAGAGGGCCTGAACAGGCATTTCGTAATCTTGCCACTCTGGTGTCTCGAGATCAGCCATGATGCTGACATCATCGTAGACCCAAGCAATGCAACGTCCAGCACGTAGAGCTTCCTTACCTTCGGAATTTCCGGTAAATGCAATCAGCTTTGCTTTCAGTTGCCGTTCGACTTGTTGATTATAGTAGTTTCCCTGCTTTCCGCACACCGGCTTTCCGGCAATGTCGTCCCAGCTTTTGATGACACCCTTCTTGGCAAGCAAGGTCGGCCCCGAGGCCCAGTAAGCGGGTTCAATAATGCCGATGACCTTACGACGTTCCGCAGTATCATACATACCGCCGACAATCAGATCGATCCGGTTCTGCTGGAGGAACTGCATGCGGTTCGCAGATGTAATAATGACGGGCTCTAGTTTGACACCCAGCGCATCCGAGACGCTCTTGGCGAGATCAACTTCGATACCTTGAAGATTGCCGTCCGCACCTGGGAAAGACCAGGGCTTGAAAGCCCCTTGCAAACCAACACGGAGAGTGCCGCGCTCCAGGATTTCCTTCAATCGCTCGCCATCAGCACGAGCCTGGCTCGCAAAAAGCGAAATCGCCATAGTAAGCGTGGAAACTGCCACCAAAGCAAGATTTTGATGTCTGCGCATACCCATTTCAGTTCACTCCTCTTTTTTGTTTCGTTAGGATTTTGCAGGCTCTCCCGAACGGTGAATTTCCCGTTGGTATTGAAGAAACTTGTCTACTTCGCGCTCGATCTGCTCTGGCTCCCATCCTAGCAAATCGGCGATTTCATTCGCCACATTGGTGGCAGTGGCGCGGTCTATATGCTGCCCCCAACCTATGCCGCTACGGGTATAGAAGATACCTTTCAAATCCCGGGCATGTTCCCGCAAGACATAATGCCGAAACGACGGAGTGTCTTCATCAGCGCCCGACGTGTTCGACTGTTGCATTTGACTTGTTTGCCGATCACGCCGCATCGGAATATTTGCTTCAACCGTTGCCAGTAGCTCCCGCCCTGCACTCATATGGCTCATGACCGGTCCGGCAGTCATCGCAAAAATTCCCGGATGGCCTTTGTCCTTCAAATGATGGATATGCCGAACTCTGTCACCGTCAGGGTTTTTGGGATTAAAGGTCAACGGCCGCACACCTGCCCAGGTAAATTCGACATTCTGTTTCGTCAGCTTAAGAGCAGGAAGAAGAAAATTGATTTCATCGAGTAGAAATTCAATATCGACGTCATCTGCCATAACGTTACTGGCGTCGCCTTCGAAATAGGTTTCGGTCGGGCCAATATGATAAAGGTCCTCCTTGAACGGCAGACAATAGATCGGCATTCCCAATCGATTAAGCGCCGCAACCCCGTGACCACGATAATAATCCGGAAGACGAACGACTATATGCGCGCCCTTCGTCCCGTGAATCAGACGATCATTCCCCTCCCCGGATACTCCCTGTAGAACGTCATCGATCCAAGTTCCGGCAAGATTGAGAATGATAGGTGCGAACACGCTGCTTATTTCACGATCTGCAGAGCTAAGATCGACCCGCCACAGCCCATCAGAGTTTTTTTCTCTGATGCTCGCACTGGTGAACAAACGGACATCAGCGCCTAGCTTCTCTGCTTCGGTGGCCGCATCGACGCAAAGCCTATCGGGCCAGTCCATGATGTATTCGCGGTAAGTCGCTATCGACTTCAGTTGTTTCCGATCTCGAAGGTCCTTTGCCAAAGGCACTGAGCTATCAAAGTTGCGCTTGTGCCGTTGGTACTCCAGCGGCAGTCGCCCCGATCCAAGACGCTTCAAGAGCGAAAGCCCAATATCCAGGTGCCATCCACGCAGATCATCCGCTTCGTATAAAGGAAAGCACATTTTGAAAGGCTTGCATCGCATTGGTTGGAGACGCACCAGTTCTTCCCGCGCATTCATAGCGGCACGCGCCATGGAAATCGCGTTCTTCAACTTCAATGGCGACGATGCGAACGTGCGGACCGGATGTCTCGTCTCAAAATATCTGAGACCGCAGTGGAGTATCCTGGACGATCTGCTCGACGCGCCGTTTGCGAAATCACCCTTTTCGACAAGCAAGACCTTGAACCCAGCGGCGGAGAGTTCGCGGACAGCGCTGGTACCGTTGATACCACCGCCAATGACGATCACATCATAACTTTCGTCCCGCGTGGCCTCCATCCTCATTTAACTGCTCCTTTCCTCGGCGTCGGGCGAGTACAGCAGCTAATTCGGAATGCTCAAAATAAAAAATTTGGCCTCCTATATGCAGTAAATGCATAATGGATTGAGCCCCCCGGAAGTCTGGCAACTTAACGATTCCTATCCGTCAAAAGTGCGGCAACTTCGCCAACACTGCGTCTCGCTCGCTGAAAAGAAGGTCCAGAAGCGCTTCCGACACGCGACTTTGCGGACGAGAATAAGGGCGAAGAAGCGCCACGTTGAACGGTATTTTAGGCAGGAATGGCACCAGCATTACCCGATCATCAAGTTGGTGAATGGCCGTGTAAGGGTCTATAAGCGCGACCCCCAGGCCAATTTTGGCGAATTCATATGCCGCAGCGGAAATCGTTGTTTCATAAGCTGGGTCCAGTTTTTCGCCCGCCGCGCGGAATGCCTGCGCAATAATCGGGCCAGCTGCGGTGAATGACGCAAATGATACAAATGGTACGTTTCGAAGATCCGGTGGTTCAATTTTGTCGCGGCTCGCGAGATGGTGGTCACGTGGAACCGCAGCAATATAAGCGGCATCGCTGAAAACTTCTGTTTGAAAGCCAGATCTGCGGAATGGGAGTTCAGCAAGACCAAAATCCAGCTGTTGGGACGCCGCCCATTCTTCGATCTTGGCAGAAAGCCGTATATTCAGCTGCACACGTGTTTGAGGCCAGCCATCTTTAAATTTCTTTAGCGCCTGGGGCATGAAACTTATCCCAAGGGCGGGCATAACAGCCGCAGTTATACGGCTGGTTTCACCTTCGGCAACAGTTGCCGCAAAATTTCGCAAAGAATCGAGAGATGTATACGCTCTATCGATTTCATCCAGAAGAAGGTGGGCAACTGATGTCGGCGTGATCAACCCTTTTCTGCGCTCAAACAGGGTGACACCCAACTCGGTTTCAAGCTTATTCAGAAGCCGACTGACGGCGGGTTGACTGCGCCCTATAAGTTCAGCAGCGGCGCTTACCGTTCCAGTTAGCATCACTGCCCGGAAGGCTGAAAAGTAGATGAGGTTCATCCCTACTTCCCAGTTTTGTTTCCCTGGCTTCTTCATCAAATATCATCCCAGCATTTCAGTTGTGGCACACACTCGCCTACAACAGTGCCAAGGGCAAACGAAATAGCAGACAATACCGATGTTTGATTGCAGTTCACCCGTCAGTATGAAGTAACGGCGTTTATCGGATTGAACCGCCCCGGCTTTACCGGAGACCCCAACTCGTGAGAAGCAGGGTCTATGACAAGCAAGACGACGAACAAATTTTCTCCTGAAGTCCGCGCCCGCGCCGTTCGGATGGTGAAGGAACATGAAGCCGAACACTCATCGCGCTGGGCGGCGGTATCATCGATAGCGGCCAAGATCGGCTGCTCAGCTCATACCCTCCATGAATGGGTGAAGAAGGCCGAGGTCGACAGCGGCAAGCGTGCAGGTTTGCCGAGTGACGTGGCGGAGAAGATGAAGGCTCTGGAGCGGGAGAACCGCGAGCTTCGTCAGGCGAATGAGATTTTACGCAAAGCCTCGGCGTATTTTGCCCAGGCGGAGCTCGACCGCCCACTGAAGCGATGATTTCCTTCATCGACGAACACCGCTCGGTGCTCGGGGTCGAGCCGATCTGCAGACTGCTGCCGATTGCCCCGTCCACCTATTATGAGGTTATCGCCAAGCGCACAGACGTGGACCGCCTATCGGCCCGCGAACGGAATGATATTGCCATGAAAGTCGAGATACGCCGGGTGTTCAACGAGAACTTCCAAGTCTATGGCGTGCGCAAAGTCTGGCGGCAGTTGCAGCGAGAAGGTTACGACATCGCCCGCTGCACCGTCGCTCGGCTTATGAGAATGATGGGGCTTCAAGGCGTCATTCGCGGCAAGCCAGTCAAAACCACCGTTTCGGACAAGTCCGCTCCATGCCCGCTAGACCGGGTGAACCGACAGTTCTTCGCTCCAGCGCCGAACATGCTGTGGTTATCCGATTTCACCTATGTCGCGACCTGGCAGGGCTTCGTTTACGTGGCCTTCGTCATTGATGCCTTCGCCCGCCGTATCGTCGGTTGGCGGGCAAGCCGAACGGCTCATGCCGGCTTTGTGCTCGATGCCCTCGACCAGGCACTGCATGATCGGCGGCCGGTCAAACGTGGCGGGCTGGTTCATCATTCCGACCGCGGCTCGCAATACGTGTCCATTCGCTATTCCGAACGGCTGGCCGAGGCGGGCATCGAGCCATCTGTCGGAAGCGTTGGCGACAGTTACGACAATGCTCTCGCCGAAACGATCAACGGTCTTTACAAGGCCGAGGTCATCCATCGCCGGGGACCATGGCGAAACTTTGAAGCCGTGGAGTTCGCCACGCTCGAATGGGTCGACTGGTTCAACAACCGCCGCCTTATGGAGCCCATCGGAAACATTCCGCCTGCCGAGGCCGAAGAACGACACTATGCCATGCTGGACGCACCAGCCATGGCCGCGTAACTTAAACCAAACGGTCTCCGGTAAAGCCGGGGCGGTTCAGATTACAGCCCAAAGATGTTCCTTCATTACAGCCTCATGCAGCTCGACTCCAAACCCAATGTCTTCTGAGATCGGAAGGCGTCCGTTCCTGACCGTTTCCTCAAAGGGCACGGTAGCCACTTCAATATATCCCGGTATGTCAGCCCAATATGGGAAATGTTCTTGAACATAAAAATTGGGCAAACAGGCGCTCATGTGAGTCGCGATGTTGGCTGCGATAGAACTTCCGCACACATGCGGCTGCACCTTCAAACCGTAGGCGTCAGCCATCGCTGATATTTTATGGACTTCCGCGAAACCACCCGCATTGCCAATATCGGGCTGCAATATACTGATCGCACGTCTCTCAAGAAGATCGCGAAAACCTTGTCTGAGATAGTGCCGCTCTCCAGTCGCAATCGGAATATCAATCGACGAAGCGACTTGAGACAACGCACCGAGGTCGCCGGGATCGGTGATTTCCTCCACAAACTCGATATCATATTCTTTGATACGCTCACAAAACCGCATGGT
>NZ_JABXGB010000071.1:0-4585 GCF_022627935.1 Ochrobactrum sp. C6C9
AAATTGCGGCCTGTTTCGCCTGAATATCTACGAGCCCCTGGCCTTTCCGGCCAGAGAAACTTAACGTGACAACACCGGTAGACGTTCTAATTGGAGTGCCGGCGATGTGAGGAGGACATGATCCGCATGGGCAAATGATCGAACAGATCGGGATTGGGCAAACCAGTAGTTCTCAGGGAGCTTTTAGCTCGTTCCACTGATTTGGAGTCCAGTCCGCGTATCACCATACCGGCCCGCGGCATGTCATGGCCGCAACATGAGGTCTGAAACATGTACGCACCCGATCACTCGCTCTAGCGGTCAAAAAAGTCCTTGCATCGAACGGGGCATCCAAACATGAGAACTGACCCCCGGCATTTCCACCGAGATTTGACCCGCCTTTTATGTATGTTTCTGGTCTGTGTTCGTTGTCAAGGTCTTGGTCTTCTCCTTTGTTTTTCTAGGTTCGTGGGCAGAGCTGTTTTTGAAGCGGAAGCTGTCGTTTCCGGTTTCGAGGATGTGGCAATGGTGCGTGAGACGGTCGAGCAGCGCCGTCGTCATCTTGGCGTCACCGAAGACGCTGGCCCATTCGCTGAAGCTAAGGTTGGTGGTGATGATGACGCTGGTGCGCTCGTAAAGTTTGCTGAGCAGGTGGAAGAGCAATGCTCCGCCTGACGCGCTGAATGGCAGATATCCAAGCTCGTCGAGAATGACGAGATCGGAATGGACAAGCCGGTTGGCGATTTGCCCGGAGCGCCCCTGTGCCTTCTCCTGCTCCAACGCATTGACCAGTTCAACCGTCGAGAAGAAGCGGACGCGCTTGTGATGGTGCTCGATAGCCTGGATGCCAAGGGCTGTGGCGATGTGGGTCTTGCCCGTGCCCGGTCCGCCGACAAGCACGATGTTGTTGGATTCGTCGACGAACTCGCAGCGATGGAGCTGACGCACGAGCGCCTCGTTGATCTCGCTGTTGGCGAAGTCGAAGCCATTGAGATCGCGATAGGCCGGAAAGCGGGCGATCTTGAGCTGGTAGGCGGTCGATCTGACCTCCCGCTCTGCAGTTTCCGCTTTGAGCAACTGCGACAGGATCGGAATGGCGGCCTCGAAAGCTGGCGACCCCTGTTCGGTGAGTTCGCCAATGGCCTGAGCCATGCCGTGCATCTTCAGGCTCCTGAGCATGATGACGATCGCTCCACTCGCGGGATTATGACGCATGGCGCACCTCCGTCTTTCTCAGAGTGTCGTAGCGTTCGACATTGGCCTTCGGTTCGTTGGTAAGCGTCAACGCCTGAGGCGCGTCGATTGTGGGTGGCGTTGCGGATTTGCCGTCGACCAGGCGATGAAGCAGGTTCAGGATATGGGTCTTGGTCGGAACGCCGGACTTCAGCGCCATATCGACGGCCGACAACACGGCTTGCTCGTCGTGCTGAAGCACCAACGCCAGGATGTCGACCATCTCGCGATCACGCCCAGCTTCTTGAGCAGATGCTGTTGCAGCGTTCGGAAGGCTTCGGGCAGTTCCGTGAACGGTGCACCATTGCGAAGAGCACCGGGCTTGCGCTGAACGCCGGCGTCGAAGCCGCACGTGCCGGTGAGGCCGGAAAGGGTTTTGCCCTCGTCGCGCAGGAGGTCCGCGAACTTGCTCAGCGCTCCGCCAATGCGGCGAAGGAGATCAAAACGCTCATCAACGCGTCCGGGGAAGAAGTGCGCAATGGCGTGTCGCTGGTCGATCAGGCTGGCGAGGCTTTGAGCACGATCGCGACAGAGGTTCAGGCGATCAGCCGCGAGATCTGCAAGATTATCGACGGTGCCAAGAGCCAGGCTCAGGGCCTTGCCGAGATCGACCAGGCCGTCGGGCAGATCGACAAGAACACACAGCGGAATGCTGCGATGGTTGAGGAGTCAAGCGCAGCGATCCAGCAGCTGGTGCAGGAGGCCACCACGCTGGATCACCTGATGGCGCAGTTCAAGACCGGATCGAAGATGGGTTCCGGAACCCGTCCCGCGGCTTGACCGAAAGCGAAGCCAGCGTCCGCACGAAAGACTAGGGGGTCACGATCGTCGTGGCCCCATTTTCGTTGCAGGGGTCCGTTTCGCCTCTGACGTCACTTACAGCCACTGCTGGCCCTCGCTGCGGACGAAATAAATCAGGTCGAAGATGAGGTTAGGCCTGCCCAGCATGATCGTCTCCAACAATGGCGCTGAATTCACGCCTTTTGCGATCCTAGCTTGGTCTAAACACCACAAGGTCGTATGGCACTGCATCACGCCGGACGGGTCTATGCAAACGGCGATGTCGAGATTTTTCAACGACCGCATTCGCGAGGAGTGCTCAATCAAGGCCTTTTCTTAGGTCTTGATCCTGCCCGTAGCACGATTGCCGACTGGGCGGAGGACTACAACACGTTTCGTCCGCACTCGTCGCTCGAATGTCAGACCCTGGCTGCCTAAGCCGGACCATCGCCGCAACCCGTTCTCACGCTGCGCAATGTGAAAGCTAGACGTTTCCACCGGTTGCTCCCACGGCGCCACTTGGCGTACCAAACCGCCGAGGCGCTAATCGCTGCTGGATGGAAGTTCAGTGGCAGGTCAGTCACCCACAGGATCTAGTCGACTTCTCGGAGTATCGCGAAATCAACGTGCTTCTCGGCGGTGTCGTAGTTCCATAATTATACTTACGCGATTTTTGCTAAGATATTGTTTTTAATATATTATTAACTCCCGACCCGTCGAGTTCATTGCCGCCTATGGGCCCAGGACTTGCACATCACGGATAACTCCGTGATGGTCATTATCCCAAACGGTAACTATCATTTAGTCTTCCCGGGACCCAATGCTCTGATCTTGTGCACCTCACTCATCGTCCGTCAGACATTCAGCTTCGGCTGTGTTTTCGATCGCCCGACGCACCGCTTCCTCATCGGCAAAGCTAGCTATTTCAACTTGGTGCGCGGAACAAAGACGGATTCCCAAACCCCAGACTGTGTACATCTCATTTCGAGCGAGCGTCGTGTTACCCGGATCCACCACTTTCAGTGCGTATTTGGTTGCAGGTGGGGTCGTGGGGGCGGTTCCATGGAAGCTCCCGCTACTGACTTCGAGCTGACCAACCAGGCAGAGCACGCCATCGAACTCTTCAAGCGCCGGCGGTAAACTACCGGCAAGGATGATCGCATCACTCCGGGAAAAACGACCGTACAGCGAATAGCAGTATTCGGTATCCAAATCGAAAATGCGTAGCCGTGAGATCAGCCGATCGATACCTTGATATTTCAGGATACAAAAATACGCACACCCTTCGCAAACCGGAATGTCGGCTTCATCAATGACCTGCGCATCTTCCTCGAATATGTCCCATGGAATATCTTTTAACATTCTACCATCTCTAACCAGCCAATAGATATAGTGTGCGACCAATAAGCCACCGGCGCAAACAGGATCTTGAACGCCGATGAAAAATCCAAAAGCCACGGGATTGGCAGAAACCAACAATATGGCCACACAGCTTGGCAATAGTCTCACCTGGAAAACAGTGACGGTAATAGTCCATGGCACGGGGTTCGGTCATATACCGTTGTCGTCGCTGAAGTTTAGGCTGAGGTCGAGGTGACAATTTCCGCAAGGTTCGTCTGGCACGGCCACGCCGGGCGGTTCAGTCCAGGTTATCCCTCCTTCGTAATTGCACCGAGCCCTTGGCTCGTCGATCCAATTCTTTTCGTCAAATCGACATTTGAACGGTTCGTATTCCTTCTTCAGAAGGAGTGCGACAATATGTCATTTATTCTCAATTTTAAGGGGGTAAAATCAGGGTAGTTTATACCTTTTTCAAGGCATTTCGGCCGCCTCTGCATATCCAACCATTTGATATTATTGTATTTTTATGCTTTAATTTAAAAGTCAGCATTTTTTAGCTGATGCTCAGTCATTTTAAAACAAGGAGTATTTGATGATTGATAATAAAACCACCCACGCTGGCATGAAACCTATGACAGGCCTGGAATTACAAGCTGCACGTCGCGCTGCCGCCGACAGGTTCTACCAAATCGGCATGTCCTATGTTCCTGAAGGTTATACTGTAAAATTCAGGAAACGTCTGACCGGGGTTGCATACGGCGGTAAGATACGTCGGATAGAAGCTCCCCGGCCTGTTACACGCAAAAGCCTTTATGTCTTTCTACATGAATGCGCACACGCGCACCTTCATTTTGATGGGCCAAAATTACCAGTACACGTAAAAGAATTGCAGGCTGAAAAATGGGCACATAGCAAAATGAGGGAGCACGGTATTCCTGTCCCCCGATCCATGACAGAAAGCGCCAAGGCATATGTTGCCCGGAAGATCGATCGAGCCGAGAAACGGGGAGCAAAATCCATCGACCGGGAGGCTCAACGCTTCGCTTCATCTCGCAAGATGAAAACGTCACACTAACAGCCACCCAAAAGTCAGATAATCATCAATTTGGGAATTTCGTGAATTCCCAAATTGTGAACAAAATCCGTAGGATCGATGCAGCAGGTTGCCCGGTCCACTTAGTGCCCGACTCAAAATTCGAGCCTTGCGATACGCCGTGTCATTCGCCTGATTGACGAGATGAACATCCATGCC
>NZ_JABXGB010000072.1:0-3267 GCF_022627935.1 Ochrobactrum sp. C6C9
TTGAACACGGGACCGCGGATAATCGGCTGACATGTCCATGCGTGGTTTCTAGAGCATTCGAAACAAAAAGGGAACATCCTTGCTTGAGCCCTAGCAATGCTTCCCCGCCTCGCAATCGCTGCAGTTAAACTATGGAGTCTCCACGAGCGCTAATTGGTGAGATGTAGTCGTGGCAATCTCCGCGCAAATGTGCTAATGTGGGTTTGTGTATTTATATGGAGGCAGCCGTTATGAGCCGTCTGACAATCGACATAACAGATCAGCAGCATCAAAGCCTTAAGGCATTGGCGGCCTTGCAGGGCAAGACTATTAAGCAATATGCTCTCGAACGTCTGTTTCCAGGTGATGTTAATGCCGATCAGGCATGGCAGGAACTTAAAACCGTGCTGGGAAGTCGCATCAGCGATGGTCTTGCGGGCAATGTATCCACCAAGAGCATCGGCCAAATTCTGGATGATGAACTGGACGGGAATCGCGCTTGACGGCCTATGTCCTTACGGTAGAGGCGGAAGCGGATATGCGCCATATCATCCGCTACACGCGTAAGCAATGGAGTGATACACAGGTTCGGCGCTATATCGGCAAGCTTGAACGTGGAATTGCCAACCTTGCAGCTGGCCAAGGTACTTTTAAGGATATGAGCGCACTATTTCCGATGTTGCGGATGGCGCATTGCGAACATCATTACGTTTTTTGCTTGCCGCGCGAAAGTGCACCCGCGTTGGTGGTTGCAATTTTTCACGAACGAATGGATCTCATGGCTAGATTGGCAGATCGACTCAAATTAGACTGAGCTATAGTGGCTGAATCTTCGAGATATGTCACCCCGCGTTTTCTTTTTTCGAGCCAAGGTCAGAAACATCTGAACTGCCTCCATTTCGTATTCGAAATGCTGTAGCATCACCTGCCCAGTGGTTCCGCTTCGCTCTCCTCCTCCCTGCGAAGCGGGCGTTTTTTGGTCAAATCGTAACGGTAGCCACACTCACGACAGGCCCGAGATTCTTATCTGGGCCTATAGCCTCGGGACTGTTTTTTCCGCGCCATAGTCAGGAACATTTTGATGGCCTCTGCTTCCTGTTCGAAATGCTGTAGCTTGACCTGTCCAGAGGTTCCGATCCGGCACCATTGGCGTGTCAGGCAGGGCTCTCCAAATAGCGAATAGGAAATATGCATGGCGTAGTAGCGGGCCATGTTTTTATTCGGGTCTGTCCGTTCGACATAGAGATGAAACTGCTGGGCGATCATGCAGCAAAAGATCGCTGAAACCGTCCCTCCCGTCTAACGACAGTTTTGAATCAATCAGCTCGGACCTATTCATTTCGGTGAACTATCCCTGTGTTCCCGGTCTGTTATCCGTCAAACGACGTAGAAATGGACGAAAGTTAGGGATGACCTTTTTTGTCTCGATGGTAAAAATCGATCCATACAAAGAGGAGAGGGGCCATGGAGGGCAATCCCGATTTTCACAGATCCGGTGCGTTGAAGTCGCTTCTGACCGAAGGCGAGGAAGTGATACGTACTGCACGCGTATCCGATTATCCGAACTGGCTCGGTCGGATACCGGCTGTCCCGTTTGTCGTTATGGCACTTGCCTGTGGTCTCGGCACGCTCTTATTTATCAGCAGGATTATTTAATTTCCAAAATAGCATTGATTTGCATGGCCGGATGAGTTGACCAGTATCGAACCGTCGACCTGTTAAAAAGGCCCTGACGCTCTTCCCAAAGACGCCAGGCCGTTCAACGTAATCAGGTCAGTTGCCGTCCACGTTGAACGCCCAACGTATAATTTTCTTCGGTTGGAATTTAAACCCTGGCTTTTTTTGCAAGGACGCCGAGCCGCACGTGAAGCACGCGTATCCACACTTGGGCGCGGAAAGTTGTTTCATGCTATTCATCATATCCTGGAATCTTCGATAGCCCCTGAAACCAATGAGCTTTTTCTCTTTCCAGAGTGTTCACTGTATGCGCTTGCACTTGATGTGTAAAAAAATATGCATATATTGTGCGTATTATTGAGCGGAGGTGTGATGTGACACAGGCGCAGACAGATCGAGCATATGCTGTGGTTTCAGGCTTTGTAGACAGTCTTCAGGAGCCACGGACACCCTATATCTCGCCATCGCGGCTATCGAAAGTGCTTGGGGTCAAGGTTGCAAATCTTGCAGAATTGACGGGTGTTCATCGTAACACGCTACGCAATCCATCTTCCGAACGTCTGCAAGGCAGAATGCGGGAAATGGTAAAAGTAATATCCGCAGCGGCTGAACTGACTGGTGATCTCCAGAAGGCGATCTACTGGTATCGGAATGAGCCTATTGCTGATTACGACCACCGCACAGCCGCAGAACTTGTTGCAGATGGTGAGATAGAAGCTGTTCTGGCCTATATCAGGGACCTGGAGAACGGAGCGCGGGGATGAAGCTCGTCCGTATCGGACCGAAGGACGTTTTTCATCGTTATCTAACACCGAAATGGGCATTCCTTCCAATCAGTGGGGCTGGCGCTGCAGCAGATGGGGGACGTTTTAATCGTCCCGGCGTAGAGGCTCTGTATCTGTCAGTGTCGGCGCAGACAGCACTCGAGGAGTATCGACAAGGCGCGAGCATTACGCCGCCTGCTACACTTGCGGCTTACACGATCACTCTTGGAGAAGTGGCTGACCTTTCGAGAGGATACGATCCCGTTCATTGGGATGACGCGTGGGCTGATTGGGATTGTCGATGGCGGAAAATCGCTCGCATCGATAAAAAGACGCCGCCATCCTGGAAACTTGCTGACGAAATCATCTCGGCCGGTTTGCGAGGCCTACTCTTTCCATCCCTCCGCCATGCTGGGGGAACCAATCTCGTGATTTTTCCAGCTAATCTTATCGCTGGAGATGAAGTTGACGTTCACGATCCAGACAATCGCTTGCCGCGCGATCAATCATCGTGGCCACATTAATTTCGACCAATTCAGGCAGAAGTATTTTAAAGCGATGCCGTAGACGCGAACGACCATCAAGTCATTGGTATAACGCACTCCATCAACGTTTAATTCGGTGCGCCGATTGCTAATCACATCGGGGTCCGGCTATGCGGCACCGAGTGCCATGCTCGAATTCAGTCCAGTGAACCAGCGAAAGTCTGCATACCAACAACAGCAAATATTAGTCAGAGCCAATTCTAAATGGAAATATCACCCCAAACCGGGGGTGCGGATAAAAACTTGGACTGTTTTTACGTCACAATGCCAAGACAGTTTCGATATTCGATTGGGCTTCGTGC
>NZ_JABXGB010000073.1:0-2738 GCF_022627935.1 Ochrobactrum sp. C6C9
CCGCTCAGAATTCTGGGCAAACATCTTCATTCGCCCACAAAACGCGGACGTGTCAGTCTTCAGAATTTGCATTCCCTTCACCTTTCAAAAGGCAAAAGAAATCCACCCGCCAAAAAGACGCTTACGACTCTTGACACCGATTCGGGGAAATGCGATTCTCAGTCTGCTAGAACTTTGAGAGAGGCTTCCACGACGGTAACGTTTGGGGGCCTTTTTCTTTTGCTAAGTCTCCTAGTTGGGCTTTTTACTGTCCTTATATTCTTCATATAAGCGCTTCATATTATCCGATATCCACGCTCCAAACGCTTTTCCTTCAGGCTCTGAGAACTCGACAGCATATCCTTTAGGCTTGGATTTGATAACTGCTCTCAACTGTGAGTCATCAGAACGCCACGTATGATCAACTGTGTTTGTTGATACTTTGTTCGCTTGCTTAAGCGACGCGAAGATCGCTTCAAAGCGTTCGGTGCTATTTAGAGTGTGCAGAGTTTCGTTTCGAAGAAAGGTTTCGAACGCGTTAGGCTTATTGGCTAGCAGTGTAGCCATCGAATCCCATCTCGGGCGTCCAATACCTGGCGCTGCGCCAATAGCCTGTATGAGTTCTTCAGGTAACTTTCGTGCCAATGCAATCATTTCGGACAAAACGCCTCTGGATGAGGTACCGAACGTCGCCATGATCACCGCTCTCGTCGTTCCACGATCTTCCAGGCGCCGAGCAAATAATGCTTTCTCAATAAAACTGAGATCTTTGCGTTCAAGGTTTTCGTTACCTTGCGCTATAATCAACTCGTCGTCGGATAGGTCTCGAATGAACGATTTAACTTTTATGCCAAGCTGTTTAAGTGCCGCAACGCGCCGATGTCCGTAAGCCAGTTGATAACGGCCGGGTTGATCAGGATTTGGCCTTACAAGCACAGGTACTGCCTGCCCATTCTCCTGAATGCTATTCAATAAAGCGTCAAATTCCGCGCCTGTATGCTCATCGAGGCGATCTTTGACAAAGGATGCATCAATAAGATTTGCATCGAGTTCTACAATAGCTTGGCCATCGGCTAGCGCCTTGCGGAGTTCGTCAGCTTCATTCGAAAGGCCGGTGATGGCATCATTCATGCTTTGCAATGCGCCCGAAGACACCTGCGGCCGTCTGGGTGTGTTCTCAGCTGAGAACTCATGGTTAGTCGTAATCGGTGTTAGAAAATCTCGTAAAGCATCACGGCGCTTGTTCATTTTCTACCCCACGCATCTCTCACTAGTTCTTCGAGTTCATGATTGACGGCGTCGAGAGCTTCGATCGCACGATCATACGTTTGCCGGTGAAAGTTTTCTCTGCCGACCTCATAAAGAGTCTGTTTCGTAATTCCCGCGTCTGATATCGCGGCGGACTTGACCATCGAGTTAGTTAATACCCGGTCTCCGAATAGTCCTTTAAGAAGGCCCGCGATCTGCGACTGGGAGCCGTCGTTTGGTTCGTAACGAGTAAGCACATAGCGAAACCAGTCATAGTTCGCATTGCCTCCTGCTCTTTCAACAACATCAAAAAGGCCAGCGGTCATGTGCAAGAATTGACTCATAGATGCTACATCGAGCATTTGGGGATGAATTGTTACAAGCACCGAAGTTGCGGCACAGAGTGCCGACAGGGTCAGGTAACCAAGCGAAGGGGGGCAATCGAGAACCACGATGTCATAGTCGTCTTCCACACTTTTCAGCGCGGATGCTACTCGTGTGAAAAACAATTTGTCAGTTGATCTCGACGCTGATGTTAAGGCGCGAGGAGTTTCGTGTTCGAATTCCTGCAACTCGAGATTACCGGGTACGATATCGAGACCGCTGAAATATGTAGTTTTAATGATGCTTTTGAGAGACCGTTGAGCTTCATCATACCTGATTGCACCGTAAAGCGTCTCGTTAGGCTCGAGATCAAATTCCGGCTGTATTCCAAATAAAGCAGACAATGACGCCTGAGGATCTAGATCTGCGGCTAGAACACGATAACCGCGAAGTGCAAAGTACTGCGCTAAATGTGCAGCTGTAGTGGTTTTGCCTGAGCCACCTTTGAAATTAGTAACAGCTATTACCTGAAGTCGATCGTCTTCCCTACGGCGTTGGTCATAGCTCTTTTTATTATTACTCAAGTGATGCCGGATAGCATGGATTTGCTCCAAGGAATAGAGGCGCCTACCAGCGGCGTTCTTTTCCGCGTCTCCGATAACACCGTCGTTTACGAGAGTGCGAAGATAGACGTCGCTGATTCCAATCAGCTTTGCTGCCTCGCCCGGAGCAAATTTACGTAACTCTTTCTGTGCTGTCGGCGGGAATGCGCGTGCGCGAAGGTGTTGAAGCTGGGCGCTCAGTGTGTCGGCGTCCGCTTCAATAAGCCGAGTTAACGACTTTTCTACGGATTGCTTGACATTAGTGGCATTGGCGCTGTGGATCATTAAAATCGCTCAACAAGGAAAATAATCGGATTGAGCGTCAGAATGACCGTATCGTTGTGAGTCGTCAACAACTTTAAAGTTAATGATAGGTTAACGCGATCCAAGCAGAAAAGGCAATTACCCACGAAAAGGTCAGGCTGTTCGCTGTCGCAAAAAATGGCCAAACAAGATGTGTTCTCAGCTGAGAACATGAGTTCGCGGAGGGCGGCTCAGGTCTATAACCTGACGAATAGTCAAGAACTGCATTGGAAACTGAGAGCGTGCCGGGTGCTAGGTCAGTTTTCTTGGAGTCGTTATAAC
>NZ_JABXGB010000074.1:0-2713 GCF_022627935.1 Ochrobactrum sp. C6C9
GTATGCGCCGTCTCTGTCCCATTGATTTAGGGCATTTTGGGTGAGTGAGGTTTCTGCCAGAAGGGTTTTCAGCAATAGCAGGAGAATCTGATGGTAGATGGTAGCGATGGATTTGTCGGGCGGCTGGATATTGTCGATCCTCGCCGAGGCTACCGACACTGGTCGACGGAATTGAAAGCGCGGATTGTTGCTGAAAGTCTTCATCCTGGCGCTCGGGTTGTGGAAGTCGCGCAACGCTATGATTTGAGCGCGAACCAGCTTTCTTATTGGCGCAAGCAGGCGCGTGATGGCCATCTGATCTTGCCAGCAGAGTTGATGCCGTCGGTGCCGGATGCGGAAGGTTGTGAACCTGCGTTTGTGGCGTTGTCGATTGCGGATGAGCCGGAGATGCCTGCCGTCACCTCGTTGATGCCAGAGACGGTAGCGGCGACAGCAGGGATTGTGACGATAGAGATAGGTGCCGACCTCGTGGTGAAGGTGCCGGGCGATGTGTCTGTGAGTCGGGTCGCGGCTTTGGTTGGTGCGATACGAGGATTGGCATGATCGTCGCGGGTCAACGACTGCCCATCCTGATCGCCACGCAACCCGTGGACTTTCGCTGCGGTCATCAGGCTCTGGCCTTGATGGTGCAGACTGAACTGAAGCTTGATCCACATTCCGGGATCACGGTGATCTTCCGGTCGAAGCGGGGTGATCGGCTGAAAATCCTGGTATGGGATGGCACGGGACTGGTTCTGACATATAAAATTCTTGAAAACGGCAGTTTTGCCTGGCCCAGGGTGCAGGACGGGACGATGCGTCTTTCAAGGGCTCAATATGAGGCTTTATTTGAAGGTCTCGATTGGCGTCGCGTGATGGCGCAGCGCGTGACGCCGCCCTCTGCTGCGGGGTGATCTTCCTTCCATTTTGTCATTGTTTTATTTGGATTTTATGGTTCGACAATGCTATGAAAACGCATGTCGCAACCCATTGATCTCAGCCAGTTCCCAGAGCTTCCGCCAGAGGTGGTGAAGGCGTTTGCGGACATGCAATTTGAGCTGTCGGTCGAGCGGGCGGCGCGTCAGCATGAGCAGGCGGTGGTGGCCGAAAAGGATGTGTTCATCACTGAACTGAAGGAACTGATCGAGAAGCTGGAAGGTCAGGTTCAGGAGTACCGGCGCACGAAGTTCGGGCCGAAATCGGAAAAGCTTGATCCGGCGCAGCTGGAACTGGCGCTGGAAGATCTTGAAACGGCGATTGCCGAAACACAGGCGCGGATTGCGGCTGTTGAAGAGAAAATGGCGGCCAGCACTCTTAGTCCCGACAAGGCGGCATCTCCACGCAAGGAACGAAAAGCCCGTGCGCTACCGGCGAACCTACCGCGTGTCGAGCGTGTGGTTGAGCCTCTAAGCATTGCCTGTCCCTGTGGCTGTGGCGACATGGTTCGGATTGGCGAGGACAAGACGGAGCGGCTCGATTACATTCCGGCAAACTATCAGGTAATTGTCACGATCCGCCCGAAATATGCTTGTCCCAAGGGGCGGACGGGGGTGGTTCAGGCCAAAGCACCGGCGCATCTTTTGGAAGGCAGTTGGCCGACAGAAGCGTTACTGGCCCAGATCGCTGTCTCCAAGCATTCCGAACATATGCCGCTGAACCGACAGGCGGTAGTCATGGCCCGGCACGGGGTTCCGATTGACCGTTCTGTTCTGGCCGACTGGATGGGGCGCACAGGCGCACTGATCGCGCCGGTCGTGGACCACATGGCGAAGATGCTGAAGACGGACGGTTCGCGGCTTTATGTCGATGAAACAACGGCTCCTGTATTGGATCCGGGACGCGGCAAGACGAAGACCGGTTATCTCTGGGCGGTTCTGCGCGATGATCGGGGCTGGGGCGGATCTGCACCGCCGGGTGTGGTGTTCCATTATCGGCCAGGGCGTAAAGGAGAATATGCCGCCGAAATCCTCGACGGCTTTAACGGCACGATCCAGGTCGATGCCTATGGCGGCTATTCCCATCTTGCCACGGTGGAACGCACGGGTGGCGATCCGTTACGACTGGCATTTTGCTGGGCACATGGGCGCAGAAAACTGATCGCGGCAACACCGAAGAAGGGTTCGCCTATCGTGGATGAGGCGCTGTTGCGCATCGCTGCGCTCTACAAGATCGAGGAAGCCATTCGTGGCAAGGAACCTGAACATCGCCGCTCAATGCGACAGGAATTGTCTCGGCCACTGGTGGACGAGCTCTTCGCCTGGCTTGCGGCTCAGGCAAAGCGCATCTCGCGCAAATCCGATCTGGGCAAAGCACTTGCCTATATGCTCCGGCGTCAGGACGGCTTCCGGCTGTTTCTCGATGACGGTCATGTCGACATCGACTCCAACCTCGTCGAAAATGCCATCCGCAGTCCGGCCATGAACCGTCGCAATGCGCTTTTTTGTGGTCATGATGAAGGTGGACGCAATTGGGCCCGGTTCGCCAGTCTCATCGGCACATGCCGGATGAACGGCGTCGAGCCCTATGCCTATCTGCGCGATCTCTTCACCAGCCTCGCCAACGGTCACCTCGTCAGAAACATCGACACCCTGATGCCTTGGGCATATGCACGCCGAGTGAATGAGAGCAAAAATTAGCTCATTTGTGAGTAACAAATACGCTCATTCATCGAATGAGCGAAACCGCAAAAGTTCAAGCGCAAACCCAAAATCAATGGGGCAGAGACGGCGCATAC
>NZ_JABXGB010000075.1:0-2659 GCF_022627935.1 Ochrobactrum sp. C6C9
CGCTGCGCGAGAAGCGAAATTGACCATGCCTCTTTCACACATAGAACATTTTGCCTTCCTCATTCCCGGTAGTCACCGGGAGAATGACCCCGCACAAGGTTTAGAGGATACGCTTCAGCTTTTCGAGCATGGAGAGCGACTGGGATATGATAGCGCATGGGTGCGCCAGCGCCATCTGGAGCGTGGCATTTCATCCGCAGCCACATTTCTGGCTGCTGCTTCGCAGCGGACGAAACGCATCGGGCTTGGCACTGCGGTCATTCAGCTCGGCTATGAAAATCCATTTCGGCTGGCCGAAGATCTGGCAACTGTGGACTTGCTGTCCCATGGCAGGCTGAATGTTGGTGTTTCGGTGGGCGCGCCGCCTTTTGCGCATCTGATCGCTGATTTCGTTGATGCTGTTCCAACTGCTGATTACAGCCATACGCGCGCAGAAAAACTGGCCCAGGCGCTGCGCTCTGAACCGCTTTCCGGCGAAACCGAAGCGGGCAATGCCGCGGGGGCGCAAATCCCGCGTTTGAGACCTTTTGCCGAAGGGCTGACCGACCGCCTGTGGTATGGCGGCGGCTCGCAAAATTCCGCACGATGGGCGGGCCAGACCGGTTTCAACCTTTTGACGGGAAACATTGTCAGCGGTGAGAATACGGACGATTTTCTGACAGCACAGAAAACACTCATTGAACGCTTCCGTCAGGAATGGAGGCATGAACGTGTGCCGCGTGTTGCACTTGGTCGCGTGATTCTGCCCACCGACAGTGCAAGTCCCGATGCGCGTCGTCGCTATGCGGAATTTGCCGCCGAGCGCGACAAGCGAACAGGTTTCGCCCATGGTCCGCGCCGCACTTTGTTTCTGCCCGATATTGTGGGCACGACTGACCAAATTCTGGAAGCGCTCGCAACCGATCCTGTACTGCCGCAAGTTTCCGAGTTTCGACTGGAACTGCCTTACGAATTTCACACGGACGATTACGCGCAAATTCTCACGGATTTTGCGCGGCTTCTGCCTGCGTCGAATAATCCATTCGTAAATGCCTTTCCACAAGTGAGTGTCCTGACTGGCGTCCTCGCCACCAACTTATAATAGTCAGATGGCGCGGGCGATATCTGATGCTTCACGAGTTCAAAACTTGACTGTCAGTCCCGCGCGATAGGTGCGGCCTGGTGCTGGCATGAAGCTTTGTGCCAGCGCATCCAGATAATAGCGGTCCGTGATGTTCTGCACCGATGCGTTTAAAATGGCATCGTCTCTCAGCTTGTAGCTCATAAAGGCATCGAAAATTGCGACCGGCTGATAGACAAGTTGCGGCGTTGTCGCTCCGGTTTGCCAAGGTTCGGTTATTTCCTCTGTCGGACCAGATGTATAAGTCATTCGCCCTCCTAGGATCAACTTTTCCTCGAAGAAGCGGCTGCCCAATGTCAGGTTTACAGCATATTTGGGTGGGTTCTGCGTATTGGTATAGGAGCCCATAAAGCTGCCCGGCGTGCAGTCGGGTGTATTCTCGGTATGCTGATAAATCCCTGCGGTTTCGCGCAAATAGGACGCGAATGTGGGGTCGCATGTCTCTGTCTTGAAATAATAGGTTGCCGACAGATCGGCAAATAGTTTGCCATTGTCGAATCTCGACTGAAACTCAAGGCCGCTCGTCTTGTAGCTTTCTGCATTGGAGAAGGTCATCACGCCGTTCGTATTCGGGTCATAGTAGCGGGTGATGTAATCTTTAACATTGGTGTTGAAGTAAGCGATCTTGAAAGATGCCGTATCGCCAGCCGTTAGCAGATTGTCGAGCGTGGTGCTGGCACCGATCTCCCAGTTGCGCGAGCGTTCCGGCTTGAGCCCGCGTGTGGGTTCCACCTGAAGCGTTCCCAAAGTGGTTTCGAAAAGCGAAGGCATGCGTATGCCTTCGGCATAACTGGCATAAAGGAAGGTGTCTGGCGCGATCTCGTAATTTACACCAAAAGCAGGCGCGAAACCGCCATCCTTGGTTGACAGGCTCGGGCCCCGGTCAAAACCAACAACCGTCTCCGACCAACGGGGGTCAAAAGCATGGGTGTAGGTAGCACCAAATTCGTTGAATGGTACCCCATCGAATGGATTGTTGCTGTCACCAAAGAGCAGTCCATTGTTCAGGCGAGGGTCCGTCGCATCGCCAAACAGGCCGTTGGAATCCGGTCGCCAGAACATATAGCCAGATTCTTTTGAGTTGGATGCATATATCCAGCGCCCAAAAGCGTCTTCCCATCGCACTTTCGACATAGCGTTGCGGTCTTTCGAGCGAAATATACTGTAGCGACCGCCGCCCCAGAATTCGAGCGTATCCACCGGTCGATATTGTAGTTGACCTGAAAGACTCATTTCTGTTCTGGAACCATCACGCAGAAACCGGTTGGTGTTAAGA
This sequence comes from Ochrobactrum sp. C6C9, assembly GCF_022627935.1. NCBI lineage: Bacteria > Pseudomonadati > Pseudomonadota > Alphaproteobacteria > Hyphomicrobiales > Brucellaceae > Ochrobactrum > Ochrobactrum sp. C6C9. Next base: position 2,397 of record NZ_JABXGB010000075.1, read on the forward strand.
TCATGCTCGGTAATAACAACGCCATCCTGTGGCTGAATCTCCTCATGTTGGAACGAACCACCAAGCGTGAGATTGAAATCGCCAAACCGTGATGCAAAATCCGTTTTGTTGGAAATATCCCCGCCAATACGGCGATTGGACATTCTGACCCAGCTGCGGTCGCTTGCGAAATACTGTGACTTGGGACAGAGGTGGCTCGGTTTGTTTGAACAGTTTCGGGCGTTTCGCTAAGTGGATTTCCGCCTCGATTATGCCGCCACCAT
>NZ_JABXGB010000076.1:0-2032 GCF_022627935.1 Ochrobactrum sp. C6C9
CGGCGAATGGCCAGATAGCCGATGACGAGGCCAAGCGCTGCGGCGGCAAGAATGCCGAGGATCAGGCCCACTTCCGGCGTCACGCCCCATTCCTTCACCGTATGCGCGGTGATATAGGCCGCACCGCCGAAGAAGGCTGCATGGCCAAACGAGAGAATGCCGGTATAGCCGAGCAGCAGGTTGAACGCCGAGGCAAACAGCGCAAAGCACAGCATCTTCATCAGAAAGATCGGATAGACCACGAAGGGTGCTGCGGCCAGTGCGACGATGGCGATGATGAGGATGGTGGCCGACAGGCTGTTGATCGCCGGTGCCTTGGCGGCATTGACGTCATGCGTCGCAGCCGTTGCTTTAAGAGCGGTATCAGCCATATCAGGCCTCCTTCCCGAACAGTCCGGCGGGTCGCACCAGAAGGACGATAGCCATGATGACGAAGATGACGATGCTGGAGGCTTCCGGGTAGAAGACCTTGGTGAGCCCTTCGGCCAGTCCCAGCACATAGCCGGTGATGATGGCGCCGAGGATCGATCCCATGCCGCCGACAACCACCACGGCAAAGACCACGATGATGATGTTCGAACCCATCAGCGGGCTGACCTGATAGATCGGGGCGGCCATGATGCCGGCAACGCCCGCAAGGCCAGCACCCAGCGCATAGGTGAAGGTGAGAAGCAGCGGCACATTGATGCCGAAGGCCTTGACCAGTGTCGGGTTTTCGGTGGCGGCGCGCAGATAAGCGCCAAGCTTGGTCTTTTCGATCAGAAGCCAGGTGCCAAGGCAGATGATCAGCGAAGCCACCACCACCCAGGCGCGATAATTCGGCAGGAACATGAAGCCGAGATTGTTGCCGCCTGCAAGCGACGGTGGCACCGCATAGGGCTGTCCGGCAGCACCATAATAATAGCGGAACGTGCCTTCGATCACGAGCGCCAGACCGAAGGTGAACAACAGTCCATAGAGCGGATCGAGATTATAAAGCCGTGACAGCGCCACGCGCTCGACAATCGCGCCGCCAAGACCGACGATGATCGGAGCCAGAATAAGCGCTGGCCAATAGCCGATGCCAAGCCAGCTCAACAGCAGATAGCCGACAAAAGCGCCCAGCATATATTGTGCGCCATGGGCAAAGTTGATGATGCGCAACAGCCCGAAGATGATGGCAAGGCCAAGGCTCAGCATGGCATAGAACGAGCCGTTGATGAGACCGACCAGCAATTGGCCGAGAAGCGCTTGCAGGGGGATTCCAAAAATCATTGTCATGTCAGACTCCCAGCGCTTCGTTCAGGGCCGCCATGCGGTCAGGCAGTTCGGCGGTTGGGAAGTTCTCCGTCACCACGCCATGGTCCATCAGATAGAAGCGGTCTGCGACCTTGGCGGCAAAGCGGAAGTTCTGCTCGACCAGAAGGATGGTCATGCCGCGCTTCTTCAGCTCCACCAGCACATCGCCGATGCGCTGCACGATAACGGGCGCCAGACCTTCGGTCGGCTCGTCCAGCAGCAGCACCTTGACGCCGGTGCGCAGGATGCGCGCAATGGCCAGCATCTGCTGCTCGCCGCCCGACAGCTTGGTGCCGGGGCTATTGCGCCGTTCATGCAGGTTCGGGAACAGCGCGTAAATCTCGTCAAGCGACATGAGGCTGTCGCCATCTTTGGCGACGACCGGCGGCAGCAGCAGGTTTTCGTGCACGCTGAGCGTGGCGAAGATGCCGCGCTCTTCCGGCACGAAGCCAAGACCCGCATGGGCGATGCGATGCAAAGGCACGCGCATGATGTCTTTGCCCTCCAGCGTGATCGTGCCGGTGCGCTTGCGGATGATACCCATGATGGCGCGCAAGGTTGTCGTCTTGCCGACGCCGTTGCGGCCCAGAAGCGTGATGGTTTCGCCCGGCCAGATGTCGAGATCGACGCCATGCAGGGCATGGCTTTCGCCATACCAGGCATTCAGTCCGCGCACGGACAGGAGCGGTTGGCCTTTATTCATGTTCGGTTCCCATATAGGCGGTGCGCACGCGCTCGTCCTTCGAGACGTCGG
>NZ_JABXGB010000077.1:0-2017 GCF_022627935.1 Ochrobactrum sp. C6C9
AGAAATGGTGGCGGGAAGCAGGACCCGATCCGCCTGACGGGACAGGCGGAAAAAGATAGTGTGTTAACCCGTATTGGGGGTGGCCATCAAAACAGGGATAATTGCTTGCCGCCTTTCTGGACGGGTTCGAACAGATCGGTGCGCAGGTGTTTGCGCTGGGTGTTAAAGCCGAGCTTGCGGGCGGCGATTTCGAATCTGCGGCCGATCTGCCAGGCATAAGGGCCGGTGCCGCGCATCCGCTTGCCCCATTCTGCATCGTAATCCTTGCCGTCGCGCATCGAGCGCACCAGCGACATCACATGCCGGTAGCGGTCAGGATAATTGCGCAGCAGCCAGTCTTTGAACAAGGGCGCTACTTCCAGCGGCAGGCGCAGCAGCACATAGCCAGCCTCGCGCGCTCCTTGCGCATAAGCCGCGTCGAGAATGCGCTCGATCTCGTGATCGTTGATACCCGGAATGACAGGTCCCATCATGACCGAAGCCGGAATACCCGCATCGGTCAGCTTGCGGATTGCCTGAAGGCGCAGGCTCGGCGTCGAGGCGCGCGGCTCCATCGTGCGGGCCAGATGCGCATCGAGTGTCGTTACCGATAGCGCGACCTTGGCGAGACCCTTTTCAGCCATGCGACTCAAAATGTCGATATCGCGCACCACAAGCGCCGATTTCGTTACGATGCCCACCGGGTGGTTGGCTGCCTCCAGAACTTCGAGAATTTCGCGCATGATGCGCCATTTCTTCTCGATCGGCTGGTATGGATCGGTATTGGTGCCGATGGCAATCGTCTTGGGCTGATAGCCAGCCTTCGCCAGTTCGCGTTCCAGAAGGCGCGGCGCATCCGGCTTGGCGAACAGGCGGGATTCGAAATCGAGACCAGCCGACAGCCCCATATAACTATGGCTCGGGCGGGCGAAACAATAGATGCAGCCATGCTCGCAACCGCGATAAGGATTGATCGAACGGTCGAAGCTGATATCGGGAGAATCGTTGCGGGTGATGATCGTGCGCGGCTTTTCCACCTGCACATCGGTGTTAAAAGCGGGCAGCTCTTCCAGCGTCGTCCAGCCGTCGTCGAAATCCTCGCGCGTGGTCGGCTCAAAGCGTCCCGTCGGATTAATGCCCGCACCGCGTCCACGCCGACGGCTGTGATCGATCCTCAGCCCCGCTTCGCCGACAAGCGCATTGGCATGCTCCGCACGGCCCGTGCCGAATGCTGCCATGTCTGCCTGCTTGATGATATCTGCGTGCTGGATAGCTGCCATCTTCATCTCCCTGCGGAGCTTCAAAGCATGTCCGGCAAAACCTCTGGCGGCTTGCATGCGGTAACGCTTCTGGTAATTGTCCGACTCTGTCTGATGAATCTATTCCTATCTGAAGATTAAGAACAAATCAAGAACATAGTGCGTTCCGCTTTCCGTTCACGCGCTGTTGATATAAGAAGCGCGCATGCTGTCCGTGATTATTGAAACGCAGAATTCCGAAAAGCCTCTGGCTCACACATTGTCGGCGCTTGTGCCAGCGGTGGTGGAGGGGCTGGTTCGGCGCGTTCTGGTGATCGACAAAGGCTCGTCGGATGAAACCGCACTGGTGGCGATTGGTGCCGGATGTTCGTTCAGCGATGGCGCGGATAAGGCGGCGGCGTTAAGCGAGATCCGCACGCCCTGGGTTCTTGTCCTCGCGCCGGGTGCTATCCCGCAGGATGGATGGGAAGAAGTTGCGCGTCGCCATATGGAAGGCACAAGTGATCCGGCGCGGTTCACGCTGGCCGGGGAGCGCGGGCTTGGCGGGTTGAAGGCGGCATTGTTCGGCAAGGGGGCGGCGCTCGATGCCGGGCTTCTGGTTCGGCTGGAGATGATCAAGCCTCTGATTTTGGACGGGATGGCTTTTGCTGGGCTTCCGCGTCAGCTGAAGCCGGTGCGGCTCAAGCATGGCATTCATCCGCCAACGCAGGACTGAAGCGGTCCCTAAGAGCCTGTTCCAAAAGTCGTCCTGTGTGGCTGCAAATGGCAATGTTCTGCGT
>NZ_JABXGB010000078.1:0-1825 GCF_022627935.1 Ochrobactrum sp. C6C9
GAGTTTGCAAGTGGGAACGAACGCCGTGTTATAGTCATTATTCATTTTGCGTGCTTTTTCCGTCCGACGAGAAAAAACCTCCTCAACGCTATAGGACAATGCACGATCTACTTAGCAGATGATGTGGTCTTCCTCGGCTCGTTCTGGTCCATACGACGCTGGCAGATAAGGCCAACGAATAAAAACCTCCAACGCGATAGAGCATTCCGTTCGCGCAAGTCCATGATAAGCTGCATTATTCTTAACGAGGAGATATGAGAATGCGCTTGATGATGGGAATGCTGCTGGCGGGTGTCAGCATTTTGGGTGGGGCAAGTTTCGCGCAGGCCGAGGAAAGCGTGGAAGTCCTGCATTACTGGACTTCGGGCGGCGAAGCGGCCGCGCTTAATCTCCTGAAGGAAAACCTTCAAAAACAGGGTATCGGCTGGGTCGACATGCCGGTTGCCGGTGGTGCGGGCGAAGCCGCGATGACGACCTTGCGCGCTCGCGTGACGGCAGGCAATCCGCCAGCCGCCGTGCAGATGCAGGGTTTCGATATTCTGGATTGGGCACAGCAGGGCGTGCTCGGCAATCTGGATGAAGTTGCCGACAAGGAAGGCTGGGATAAGGTCATCCCGCCCGCAATCCAACACTTCTCGAAGTATGACGGCCACTGGATCGCTGCACCGGTCAATGTGCACTCCACCAATTGGGCCTGGTACAACAAGGCCGCGCTCGACAAGGCTGGCGGAAAAGTGCCGCAGAACTGGGATGAGCTTGTCGCTCTGCTCGACAAGTTCAAGGCGCAGGGGATCACGCCGATTGCCCATGGCGGCCAGCCCTGGCAGGAAGCGCTTATCTTCACCAGTGTCGTGATGTCGTTCGGGCCGGATTTTTACAAAAAGGCGCTGATCGATCTCGATCCTGAAGCCCTGAAGAGCGATACCATGAAGCAGGTCTTCGAGCGGATGGCGAAGCTGCGCACCTATGTGGACGACAATTTCTCGGGACGCGACTGGAATCTCGCCTCGGCCATGGTCATTGACGACAAGGCGGGCGTGCAGTTCATGGGCGACTGGGCCAAGGGCGAATTTACCAAGGCTGGAAAGAAGCCCGGTGCGGATTTCGTTTGCGGTCGTTTCCCGGGAACGGAAGGTTCCGTGGCCTTCAATGCCGATCAGTTTGCTGTCTTTGAAGTGGGTGAGGACAAGCGCAAGGCGCAGCTTGCGCTCGCAACCGCTGTGGAAGATGTCAATTTCCAGTCGGCCTTCAATGTGGTGAAAGGCTCGGCACCGGCGCGTACCGATGTGCCGACCACGGCATTCGACGAATGCGGACAGAAAGCGATCAAGGATCTGGCTGCTGCCGACAAGAGCGGATCGCTGCTCGGCTCCTTCTCGCAGTCGCACGCACAGCCGACCGCGATCAAGAATGCAATGTTCGACGTCATCACCCGCCAGTTCAACGGTCAGCTGACAGCGGATCAGGCGGTGGAAGAGCTCAGCTCCGCCATCGATATGGCGAAGTAAGGAAATATTCCACGCCGAAGCCATTTCAGCGATGCGCATAAAAAAGCCTCCCCCGAACATTTGGGGGAGGCTTTTCGTTAGATCGGCCTTTATGCCAGATCGAAACGGTCGGCGTTCATCACCTTAGTCCAGGCAGCAATGAAGTCCTTCACGAACTTCACTTGCGCTGCCATTCTGTAGCATACCGCACGTCTGTGTGGTCGCACGGGCAACCTAAGCCAGTGAAGCGTCGACCGACTGGTTATAACGACTCCAAGAAAACTGACCTAGCACCCGGCACGCTCTCAGTTTCCAATGCAGTTCTTGACTATTCGTCA
>NZ_JABXGB010000079.1:0-1732 GCF_022627935.1 Ochrobactrum sp. C6C9
TATAACAGCAATATACAGATGCGACAGATGGGCAAGATAGAGATGCGACATTTTTAGGTCGCGTGCCCTGTTCAGATCGAACGAGGAAAGGAAGACTGGGCGGCTCTTCACACGTATCCGTTTAGAGAGTTGCCATGTCTTGTTTGATTACGATGTCGCAGAAAGAACTCAATAGATTGGAAGTCATTCAGAAGATTCGAGATCGTCGTCTGACGGTTATCCAGGCGACTGCATTGCTGGATCTCAGCCGCAGCCAGATCCATCGTCTTTTACAGGCTTACGACAAGCTTGGGCATTCGGGTCTGATTTCGGGACGACGCGGACGCCCGAGCAATCGTCGTTACAGCGAGGATTTCCGGAATGCGGTGCTGGATCTGGTACGGGCTTATTATCGGGATTTTGGACCGACACTGGCCTGTGAGAAGCTTGCCGAACGCCACCGGCTTTCGGTCAGCAAGGAGACGCTGCGGCAATGGATGACGGTGGCGGGTTTGTGGACGTCACGGCGCGAACGCAAGCGACAACTGCATCAGCCGCGCGGTCGGCGTGATTGCTTTGGTGAGCTGGTACAGATCGATGGTTCGCATCATTGGTGGTTTGAGGAGCGGGGTCCCAAATGCGCCCTCCTCGTTTATATTGACGATGCCACGGGCAAGCTCCTGCATTTGCGCTTCGCTGGATCAGAGAACACGTTTGATTATTTTCATGCGACGAAGGCCTACCTGCAGCAATGGGGCAAGCCGCTGGCCTTTTACAGTGACAAACATGGTGTGTTTCGCACGACCCATGGTTCGCAGAAAGATCGCACGAGCGGTCTGACCCAGTTTGGCCGGGCGCTTTATGAACTCAACATCGACATTATCTGTGCCAATACCCCGCAGGCCAAAGGCCGTGTCGAGCGGGCAAACAGAACTTTGCAGGATCGTTTGGTCAAGGAATTGCGACTGCGCGGCATTGATACGATCGAAGCAGCCAATGCTTATGCGCCGGAATATATTGCAGACTTCAATGCCCGTTTTGGCAAGGATCCGCGCAATCCCAAAGATATGCACCGACCGCTGGCCGCACATGAGAACATCGATGGTGCGATGTGCCGGAAGGAAGTGCGGACACTGTCGCAAACACTGACGCTGCGTTACGACAAGGTGCTGTTCATCCTGGAGCCGACGGAGCTTGCAAAGCGGCTGGCTCGACAAAAGGTGATTGTCTGCGACTATCCCGATGGTCGTCTGGAGATCATGCATGGTACGGACACCCTGCCCTATACAACGTTCGACAAGCTTCGTTCTGTTCACCGGTCGCCTGTTGTCGAGAACAAGCGACTGGATGACATGCTTTCGATTGTGGCCGAGATGCAGGCGGGCCGGGAATTGCAACGCAGCAAGAGCGGTCCCCGTCGCACAGGTCAGACGAACCATCTGTTTGGCGTGCCTGATGGCAGTGTCGGGAACGGGTATCAGAAGCGTGAACGCAAATCGCGCACCGCTTACATGAACGATCCTGACGTTATCGCGCGTCGGGAAAAAGCGTTGGCTCGGTTGGCTGCGACGGAGTGAAATGGCCAGATCAATGACATTTGGCACTCTCAGAGCTAAAGCCGAAGGGCACCCATCGACCCGCCCCCATTCCTCGCTTGCAACCCCGACCAGCCTCTCGGAATGGGGGCTGAGCGTGCGCGCCTGTCGCATTTCTATCTTGCTGGCGCTGTCGCATCCTTAACTTGCTAAAACAA